>JBPCOX010000093.1:0-3899 GCA_050999825.1 Mycobacteriales bacterium | reverse complement strand
CGCCACGACAAGATTGTGAGCATCCGGCTGGCCGCCCGGGCTCAGCGCACGATCCGCAGCTCTCGGTTGCTCGTGATCGAGGACGGCGGCCATGTCTCTCAGCTGGAGCACCCGCAGCTGGTGGCGGGTGCCGTGCTGGAGATGCTCACCGCCAGTTGAGCCGGACATGGAAACGGGCCCCGGACGACGTCCGAGGCCCGTTTTGCTGGTTCGGCCTACTTGAAAGCGTCCTTGACCTTCTCGCCGGCCTGCTTGAGGTTGCCCTCGGTCTGGTCAGCCTGGCCCTCGGCCTGCAGGGAGTCGTCGCCGGTCGCGTCGCCCAACTTCTCCTTGGCGCCGCCCATGACTTCCTGCGCCTTGTTGTCGAACTTATCGGTGTCGCCCATGGCGGGTTCCTCCTCGAGTCGGATCCTGGTGAAGTACCCGGGTTCGGCGGGATGCACACGGTGGCTCGCGTGCCGGACGCGCCGCGGCGAGCGTCGGACCAGTCTGTGTCAGGCTGATCGGGTGGTGCTGACGACGCGGGGGCGCACGGCGTACGGGCTGGTGGTCGCCACGCTGCTGACCGTGGCGGTGATCGGCTGGGAGAGCCGGACGCTCGGGGGGCGGCGCTCGTCCCCGGCCGGTGACGGCACCGTAGCGGTCGATCGCCGGTCGACGCCGACGCCGACATCGACGCCGCCCGGGCTGCGGCCAGCCGCATCGGTGCCGCCGTCGGCGCTCGGCACCCCGCCGCTCGAGTCCCCGTCACCGCCGGTGCCAAGGGTGGCCAGCGGTCGGCTGGTGATCGTGCCCGGGGACGGTCCGGTTCGCGGAACCGGCCGGCTGCGTCGCTACCGGGTGGAGGTCGAGGCCGGCCTGCCGGAGAGCCCGGCGGCCTTCGCCGCCCAGGTTGCGGCGACGCTGGCCGACCGCAGGGCATGGGGCGCCGGCGGCCGACTGGCGTTCCAGCGCGTCGCGACCGGCCCGGTGAACTTCACCGTCGTACTGGCCAGCCCGGCGACCACCGACCGGCTGTGCCGGCCACTGAACACAGCCGGCATCTACTCCTGCTTCAGCAACGGCCGGTCGGTGGTCAGCTACTTGCGTTGGCGGATCGGCGCGCCGGCGTACGACGGCGACCTCGCGTCCTACCGGCAGTACGTCGTGCTGCATGAGGTCGGCCACGCCCTGGGGCGCGACCACGAGACCTGCCCAGCGCCCGGGGGACTGGCGCCGACGATGATGCAGCAGACGAAGGGTGTCTCGGCCTGCCGCCCCAACCCGTGGCCGTTCCCCACGGCCGCCTGAGGCGGCGGGAATGGGCCCGCGGCGAGGCGGGGTTGGTCTGGAGAGCGGAGCCAACGCTCCGTCCGCCGACCCCGCCGAGGAGCCCCCATGCCGTTTCCGCCGCTGGTCGAGCCCGCGGCCGACCTCTCCGTCGCGGAGATCCGGCGCTACTCGCGCCATCTGATCATCCCCGAGGTCGGGATGGAGGGGCAGCGGCGGCTGAAGAACTCGCGCGTGCTGGTCGTGGGGGCCGGTGGCCTCGGCTCGCCCGCTCTGATGTACCTGGCGGCAGCCGGCGTGGGCACCCTCGGGGTGCTCGACTTCGACGTGGTCGACGAGTCGAACCTGCAGCGTCAGGTGATCCACGGCACCGCTGACGTCGGCCGCCCGAAGGCGGAGAGCGCCCGCGACGCCGTACGGGAGATCAACCCGCTGGTCCGGGTCGTGCTGCACCAGGAGCGGCTCGACTCCGACAACGCGCTGGAGATCTTTGCCGGCTACGACCTCATCGTGGACGGCACCGACAACTTCGCGACCCGCTATCTCGTGAACGACGCGTGCGTGCTGCTGGGGAGGCCCTACGTCTGGGGCTCGATCTACCGGTTCGACGGTCAGGCGTCGGTGTTCTGGGCGGAGCACGGCCCCTGCTACCGCTGCCTCTACCCCGAGCCGCCGCCGCCGGGGATGGTGCCCTCGTGCGCCGAAGGCGGCGTGCTGGGGGTCCTGTGCGGGTCGATCGGGTCCATCCAGGTCACCGAGGCCATCAAGCTGCTGGCCGGCATCGGTGCACCGCTGGTCGGTCGGCTGATGGTCTATGACGCGCTCGAGATGTCCTATCGCGCGGTGACGGTTCGCAAGGATCCCGAGTGCCCGCTGTGCGGCAAGAACCCGACCATCGACTCCCTGATCGACTACGACGCCTTCTGTGGGACGGTGTCCGCGGCCGGTGCGGCCGCCGCCGCGGACTCCACCATCACGGCTCCTGAGCTCAAGGCGATGTTCGACCGGGGTGAGGACTTCCTGCTCGTGGACGTCCGGGAGCCGGCCGAGTACGACATCGTCCGGATCCCCGGCTCGGTGCTGATCCCCAAGGGGGAGCTGGCGGCCCGGCTGTCGTCGTTGCCCCAGGACAAGCCGGTCGTCCTGCACTGCAAGACCGGTGGGCGGTCCGCGGAGGCGCTCGCCGTCCTCAAGGGCGCCGGGTTCTCCTCGGCTCGGCACCTGCAGGGCGGCGTGACCGCCTGGGCCACCCAGGTCGACCGGTCGCTGCCGACGTACTGAGCCGGTGCAGCCGGTGACGCCGTACGCCGAGCGGGTTCGCGCGGTCGTCGCGACGATCCCGCCCGGGCGGGTGCTGACCTATGGCGACGTGGCGCGCCGGATGGGGGAGGGCGGTGCCCGCAGCGTGGGCGGCGTCCTCTCCCGGTACGGCGAGGGGCTGCCGTGCCACCGGGTGGTGCGCTCGGACGGCGCGGTGAAGCGGGTGGACCCGTCCCGCAACGCCGCCCTGCTGGCGGGCGAGGGGGTGCCCTTTCTGGCGCCGGAGCGGGTGGACCTGGCCGAGGCCCGCTGGCTGCCCGACTTCGCCGACCGGGTGCTGGCGGTGGTGGACCGCATTCCGGCAGGACGGGTGATGACCTACGGCGACGTCGCCGACTACCTGGGCGAGTCCTCCCCCCGGGCGGTCGGCCGGGTGATGGCGTGCTGCGGCGGCGACGTGCCATGGCATCGGGTGGTCCTGTCGACCGGGGCGCCGGCGCCCGGCCACCAGGCGCGGGCACTCGCGCAGCTGCGCGCCGACCGGACGCCGCTGTCGGCCGACGGCGTACGGGTCGACCTGCGACGGGCCCGCTGGGACGGTCGCTGACCGGTTGTGGTTCTGCGGTCCCGGACTGTCGGACCTCCGTGGTCGAATTCCGGCATGTCCAGCCCCGCGGCGTACCGACTCGACCGCACGCCACCGCCGCCGGTGCGCGCGCCGGTGCTCGACCCGTCCCAGCAGGCCGTCGTCGACCACCGGGGCGGTCCGCTGCTGGTTCTCGCCGGGCCTGGAACAGGCAAGACGACCACGCTGGTCGAGGCCGTGGTCGAGCGGGTCCGACGAGGAGCGGCGCCCGAGCAGCTGCTGGTCCTGACCTTCAGCCGCAAGGCCGCCGAGGAGCTGCGGGAGCGGATCAGCGGTCGCCTCGGCCGCACCATCAGCGCGCCGTCCGCGTGGACGTTCCACTCCTGGTGCTACGCGATGGTCTCCGCCTACGACAGGGGTGCCGACCCCGCGGCACCCCGGCTGCTGTCGGGGCCCGAGCGGCTGGTCCGGGTCCGTGAGCTGGTGGCCGGCACCGTCGCAGGGCAGGGCAGCACCCGCTGGCCGGAGTCGCTGGCCGGAGCCCTGACCACGCGCGGCTTCGCGGTCGAGCTGGCCGACCTGCTCGACCGGATGCGGGAGCGGGGGGTGGAGCCGGCCCACCTGCGCCGGCTCGCCGCCGAGCACGGCCGGGACGAGTGGCGAGCCGCCGCGGACTTCTTCGACGAGTACGTCGCGGTCCTCGGGGCCAGGGAGATGGACTACGGCGAGCTGGTCCGGCGTGCGCTCCGGACCCTGGAGGACCCTGCCGTCCTGGCCGAGATCC
>JBPCOX010000199.1:0-3343 GCA_050999825.1 Mycobacteriales bacterium | reverse complement strand
CCGGCTGCTGGCGGCGCGACAGCTGACCACGGGCGTCAGTCGCGCGAGTAGTGGAAGGATGTGTCGGGTCCTTCGCCGGTGACATAGCCCAGCGCGGGCCCGGTCGGGCCGTGACGCAGCGGCTCGCCGTTCCTCGGCGCCGGCACCTGGGTGGTCATCGGCGCGGGCTGTGGGCACAGGAGCGCCGCCAGGGGCTGCTCTGTGAACAAGGTCAGCGTCGACGAGCCCCGACCCCCTGCTTGCATGCTGCTCTGCAGACGACCGCACGCCGGCGGCTGGTAGCGAACCGTGGCGGTCGTCGCCGTACGTCGGACCTCCTGCCAGGGCACGGAGACGTAGCGGTAGGCGCGCTGGGCGACGGGGCCGGTGGGCGGCTGCCCGCAGAACGACCCGCGGCCGACGTATGTCACCGCCTCGGCGCCGGACTCGCCGAGAACGAAGACCGGGCGGCCCTCCGGCAAGCTGGACCTCACTCTGGGGGAACGGCCGGGGCAGCCGTGAGGTCCGCCGCGGTAGAAGACCAGCCACGAGGGCCGGCGGTCGAAGGCCCCGGGGACGTCGCCCACCGAGTCCGCCAGCAGGGCCGGACGGACTGTCACCACGCCGTACCCGACCAGGACGTCCTCCACCTGCACGGACGGCAAGGAGCTCGAGCGGAACGTCGCCACGGCTTCCTGCTCGGATGTCGCCGGCTTTCCCCCAGGGGGCGGCTCGACATTGAGCGCGCCGGCGTCGAGGACCAGCGTCCGAACGAAGCGACCATGCCGGATCGCGGCGGCTGGGTCGGACGTCGTCGCGTGGGCGGCGGGCAGGTCCACTTCCCGCGAGATCCACCGGGACAGCGTGCCGGGGACCAGCAGAACCGCCAGGACAGTTCCGACAAGAGCAGCGACGATGCCGCCTGCTGCTGCCTTGCGGCGCCGTCGGTACCTCCGTTCCACCTCGTCCCCGAGTGCCGACCGCGGCGCCGCGGGGTCGCTCACGAGTGACTGCAGAGCACGCGCGACGGCTTGCTCCTCCGCGCTTCTCATTCCAACCCCTCCTTCACAAGAGCCGACAGCAGCGGGGAGTCCCGCAGTCGGGTGAGCCCCCGAGCGGCTGAGCTCTTGACCGTCCCCGGCGAGATCCCGAGGAGCTCCGCGACCTCGGACTCCGCCATGTCCTCGTAGTAGCGCAGGACCACCACGGCGCGCTGCCGTGGCGGCAGGGTGGCGAGCAGCCGAAGGAGGTCGGCGCGCAGCTCGGCCACGTCCGCGCCGTCGCCGCTCCCGGGCCGGTCGGGCAGCGGGTTCGTGGGCGTCTCGCCGACCCAGCGTCGCCGGCGCCAACCGGCATAGGTGCGCACCAGCGTGCGACGTACGTAGGCCTCGTGGTTGTCGATGCGGTCCCACCGTGGGAAGCAATGCAGGAGAGCCGTCTGGAGCAGGTCCTCCGCCCGCTGCCAGTCGCCGGTCAGCAGGAACGCCGTGCGCATCGCAGCTGCTGATCGAGCCGACACGAACTCACGGAAGCCGGGCTGATCGGCTGCCACGACGACACCTCCTCCACCCTCTGACGCGGTGAGGAGGGGCTTCGGTTGCAGGTCGCCGACTCGTGCGCTCAGCGGCCCTGGAAGCTGGGGGTGGACTTCGCGACGAACGCCTCAGTGGCGGCCCGATGGTCAGCGGTCGCGCCCGCCCGCTCCTGTTCGGCCGCCTCGTACTCGAGGGCGGTGGGGAGGTCTGCCGTCGCCGCGAAGGCGAGCTGCCGCTTGATGCCGGCGTAGGCCGCGGTGGGGCCGGCTGCCAGCTTGGCGGCGAGCTCAGCGGTGGCCCCAGCCAGGTCGTCCACCGGTACGACGGCGTTGACCAGCCCCATCTCCAGCGCGGCTGGTGCCGCGATCGGCTCGGCCAGCATCAGCAGGGCGCTCGCCCGGCCGTAGCCGACCAGGCGCTGCAGCGTCCAGGAGGCGCCGGAGTCGGCGGCCAGCCCGACCCGGGCGAAAGCCATCAGGAACCCGGCGGTGTCCGCGGCCAGCCGGAAGTCCGCCGCGAATGCGAAGGCCGCGCCCGCGCCGGCCGCCATCCCGTTGACCGCCGCGACCACCGGCTTGGGCATGGTCGCGATCTCCAGCGCGATGGGCAGGTAGTGCTCTCGAACCGTGGTGCCGATGCCGGAGCCGGCCGCCAGCGTGTCGGCGTGCTCGCGCAGGTCCTGGCCGACGCAGAAGGCACGACCCGCGCCAGTGAGCACAACACCCCGCACGCCGTCGTCGCCGCGGGCCTGGCGCAGTACCGCCAGCAGGTCGGTCTTCATCTGCCGCGACAGCGAGTTCAGCGACTCCGGCCGGTTCATGGTGATCGTGGCCACGCCTTCGGCGACGTCGTAGCGGACCGTGTCGGGCACCGGTTCTCCTGGTCGTTCGACGGGGTGGGTCGCGGCGAGTATGCCGTCCGGTCCTTATCGGTCCCCGGCTTCGGACCGGCGCGATTACCGCCGCACCGGTCGCGCGGGGGATAATTTGCGCGACGACGCCGCCGGTCGCCCGAGGCCGGCGGCGTATCCGTGAACGGAAAGGGGAGCTGGCATGGCGGCCATGAAGCCGCGGACCGGTGACGGCCCGCTGGAGGTCACCAAGGAGGGGCGCGGCATCGTGATGCGAGTTCCCCTCGAGGGTGGCGGTCGGCTCGTGGTCGAGCTGTCGGCCGATGAGGCGAACAACTTGGGGGACGCGCTCAAGAGCGCGGCCGGCTGACCCGGCTCCGCTGCCGTAACGGCGGCCCAACCGGTCGCGTGATGGTCAGCGCGGTCGGGGCTCAGTTGAGCAGCGATTCGTACAGCTCGACCGTTCGGGTGGCGATTGCCGGCCAGCCGAAGTTCTCGATCGCCCGCCGACGGCCCGCGGCGCCCATGGCCCGGGCCTGCTGCGGCTCGGCCAGCAGGGCGTTGACCCGGTCCGCGATGTCGCGGGCGAACCGGTCGGGATCACGCGGCTCGCCGGTGCCTCCCGCCACCGGCTCGATCGGCGTGAGCAGCCCGGTCTCCCCGTCGACGACGACCTCCGGGATGCCACCGGTGGCGGTGGCGACGACGGCCGCCTCGCAGGCCATCGCCTCGAGGTTCACGATCCCCATCGGCTCGTAGACCGACGGGCAGACGAACACGGCGGCCGCGCTGAGCAGCTGGACCAGCTCGGCGTTAGACAGCACGGCCTGGATCCAGATCACGCCGTCGCGCTCCGACTGCAGGCTCTCGACCTGGGCGCCCACCTCGGCCCCGATTCCCGCGGTGTCCGGAGCGCCGGCGCAGAGGACCAGCTGCGCCGAGGGATGGAGATGGCGGGCGGCGGCCAGCAGGTGCCCGA
>JBPCOX010000175.1:0-3525 GCA_050999825.1 Mycobacteriales bacterium | reverse complement strand
GCCGCGGCCCAGTCCTGCGCCGACCGGGCGACGCCGCGCGCCTCGAGCAGCCCAGCCGCCTCCGGAGGGAGCGCGATCTGGGAGGGGCGTTGCCCGACGTCTCGGACCAGGTCCAGCCCGAACAGCGCGTCGAGATGGGCGAACATCTCGAACTTCGACCCAGGCGGGATCTCCAGGTCCCGCTCGATCCGGCGCAGCACCTGCAGCGCCGCCGGCGTGTCCAGGTCGTCGTCGAAGGCGTCGTACACCTCGGGGACATAGCCGGCGCACATCGGCTTCGAGGGGTGCTCCGCCCACTCCGCCACCCGCATCCGCCAGCGCCGCAGCGTCTTGTCCGCCGCCGCGAGCGCCTCCCAGGTGAGGTTGAGCTGCTGGCGGTAGCGGCCGGTGAGGAAGAACAGCCGGAGCGCGAGTGGGTCCAGGCCGCGGGCCGGCAGGTCGCTCAGCAGTACGACGTTGCCGGTGGACTTGGCCATCTTGCGGCCGTCGGCGAGCAGGTGCTCGCCGTGCACCCAGTGCCGGACCACCTCCGAGCCGACTACCGAGTTCGACTGCGCCCGCTCGTCCTCGTGGTGCGGAAAACGCAGGTCGATGCCGCCGGTGTGGACGTCGATGACCTCGCCGAGGTAGCGCAGCGACATCGCCGAGCACTCGAGATGCCAGCCGGGGAAGCCCGGGCCCCAGGGCGAGTTCCACACCATGTCGCGGGTGGTTCCCGCCGCTTTCCACAGCGCCCAGTCCGCGTGGAAGCGCTTGCCCGGCGCCTCCTCGCCGACCGGCGTGCGGTGTCCCGGTCGCAGCTCCTCCAGCCGGTTGCCCGACAGGGCGCCGTACGACGGGAATGACCGCGCATCGAAGAAGACCGAGCCCTCGGCGGCGTAGGCGTGCCCGCCGGCGATGAGGCGTCCGGTGAGCTCCTGCATCAGCTCGATGCAGTCCGAGGCGCGGGGATAGGCGGCCGCTGGGCGAATGTTGAGTGCTGCGAGGTCGCGGTGGAAGGCGTCCTCGTAGAAGCGGGCGACCTCCAACGCCGACCGACCCTCGGCCCGCGCGGCGGCCAGCACCTTGTCCGCACCGGTCGGGTCGATCTCGCCGTCGTCGACGAGGTGCCCCACGTCGGTGATGTTCTGCACCAGCTCGACCCGCAGCCGGTGCCGCTCGGCGACCCGGCGGATGAGGTCGGCGAGCAGGTAGCTGCGCAGGTTGCCCACGTGGCCGAACTTGTAGACGGTCGGTCCGCAGGCGTACATCCCCAGCAGGCCTGGGGTCGACGGTCGGATCTCTTCGACCCGACGGGTGCGAGTGTCGGTCAGCCGCAGCATGCCTCGATGGTAGGTCGGGGCAGTCGGCTCAGCCCGGTGGTGGTCCGGGCCGGGAGGCGACCGCCGCCCAGCGGGTTATCGGATCAGGGTCCGAGATCTGCGCGCAGAAGCTCGGCGGCGAGGTCGCTCTGCTGGTAGAGCACCGAGCTTCCTGACCGCCGGCGGCTGACGAGCTGCGCGTCGAGCAGCACCCGCAGGTGGTCGCCGACCGACCCGAATCCCAGACCGGTCGCGGCGGCGAGCTGACTGGTGCTCATGGGTGCCACGGTCTGCCGCAGCAGGCGGGCGCGCGTCAGGCCGATGAGCCGCTCGACGGCGTCGTCCCGAGCAGCCGGTTGTACGGCGAGCAGGCCCGCGGCCGGGTACACCACGGCGTACCGGCTGGGGAGCTCCCAGCTGACCCAGCCGCCGCGGGAGCTGCTCGGCACGAAGATCAGCTCACTGCCGCCGAGGTGGCGCGGCGCGCTGTCCCATGCGTTGATCCGCAGCTGGCCGTCGCCGAGCCAGCTCAGCCTCGGGCTCATGCCGGCGATGGCCTCGACCCAGCCGTCCGAGCTGATCCGGTGCGAGCGGCCAACGATGTCGGCCGCGAAGAGCTTCCGGGTGCGTTCCCATTCCGGTGCCACCTGCTCGATCCACACGCGTTCCACCAGAGTTGCCACGCGCTGCACGACATCGGGCGTGTCCAGCAACGGGCTCAGCCGGCCCCCGCAGGTGATGGCAAGGTCCGCCTGTACCGTCCGGGTGTCCCGGCGACGGAGGCGTGCGAGCTCCTGCGCGAAAGTCGTGTCCCGGCGACCGGGTGGCGCGACGAGCGCGTCCGGCATCCAGTGCGACGTGCGCATCGCGGTGACCAGCTCGACGGCCAGCGGATCGTGCTGCAGGTCGCCCGGGAGTCGCAGCAGCGCGACGACGGTCTCGGTCAGGGCGGAGACGGCGAACCGGCTGCGGGCGAGCACGTCGGCGTCGACGAGCCACACCCCCACGTTTCGCCTCCCTCCGAAACAGTAGTCAGCACCCGAGGAGCTTTGGACAGTCGTCGGGTGCGCACCTACCGCGACCTCTTCGCCGTCCGCGAGTTCCGTGCCCTGTTCGCCGCCACCTCGGCCAGCGTCGCAGCGTCAACCCTGTCCGGTCTTGCGCTCGGCACCTTGGTCTACGACCGCACCGGGTCTCCGCTGCTGGCGGCGCTCAGCATGTTCGGGTCGTCGTTCGGCCAGGTGCTGGGCGCGACGACGCTGCTGTCGGCCGCGGACTGGTTGCGGCCGCGGCCGACGCTCAGCTCGCAGAGCGCGGTGTATGCACTGGTGACGCTGCTGTTCGCCCTTCCCGGCCTGCCGGTTGTGGCGATCCTGGCGCTGGGGCTGGCGCTCGGGGTCGTCAGCTCCCTCGGCGGCGCCGTCCGCTGGGGACTCGTCACGGAGATCCTCCCCGAAGGGGGCTACGTCCTCGGGCGCTCGGCGCTGAACATGGCCGTCGGCACGATGCAGATCACCGGCTACGCCGCGGGAGCACTGCTCCTGCACGCGCTCTCCGCGCCCGCCCTACTCGTCGGCACCGCGGTCCTGTACGCCCTGGCCGGCCTCGCGATCGCCCGCGGGACGACTGCCCGCCCGGCCCGGTCGGGGGGCCGCGCGTCGGTCCGGGAGACCTGGTCGGGGAACCGGGCGCTGGTGGGGAACCGCCACGTCCGCCACCTCCTGCTTGCCAGCTGGGTTCCGAACGGGCTGGTCGTCGGTGCCGAGGCGCTCTTCATCCCGTACGCCGGACGCGACGCTGGCGCCCTGTTCGTCGCTGCCGCCCTCGGCATGCTCGCCGGCGACGTGCTGGTGGGACGGGTTCTCACTCCCCGGCTTCGGCGGGTGCTGGTGACTCCCACGCGCGTGCTCCTGGCCCTGCCCTACCTCGCCTTCGCTGCCAGTCCGGGCCTGCCCTTGGCCGTGGCGCTGGTGGCGCTGGCGTCCGTCGGCTTCTGCGCGACCGTCATGCAGCAGGAGCGGATGGTCGCCGTCACGCCGTCGGAGCGCAGGGGGCAGCTCCTCGGGCTGCAGAGCTCGGGGATGCTGACGATGCAGGCGGTGGGGGCATCCGTCGCCGGCCTGGTGGCCGAGGCGCTGCCGGTCGGGCAGGCGATGACCGCCATGGCTGCCGCGTCCCTGCTGGCGAGCGCCCTGCTGACCCCCGGCCTGCGCGAGTCCGCCCG
>JBPCOX010000171.1:0-12351 GCA_050999825.1 Mycobacteriales bacterium | reverse complement strand
TGCCGGAACCGACAGCGAGAGCGACACCGAGCGGTGATGGCCCCGCCAACCGTCGAGCAGCCGCGACCAGCCGAGGTCGCCGTAGGCGACGCTGAGCTCGCCGTCCTCGACCCGGACCGTGAGCGGTGCGCCCTCGACGCCGTGGACATCGAGGCGCGCCGGCCCGTCCCCGGCCGTGACCGACACGTCGCCGGCCACGATCCGCACCCGCACCCGCCGTACGTCCGCGTCGAGCTCGAGCCGCCGGGGCTCGTCAACCGTCCACTCCGCCATGGGCCCACCTCCGCTGTGGTGACTCGAGATATATCGCGTCACCGAGGCTGCGTCAAGCCATATCGCGAGTCAACAAGCGCAGCTCGGCAGCCGCGATCAGAAGCTTGCAGCACACCCTTTGGTTTGCCGATCAGCTGCTGGTGGCACCGCAGAGCCCAGCCGAAGACGCACGTCGGCGCGCCCCCACAACGCCGGTTGTAGGGTGAGGCCGATGGAGACGCAGCGCACGGTAGTACAGGCGAAATTCCTATCGATCTCGACCACGGACCACGTAGATTGGGTGGACGGGTCGCGTGGTGACAAGTCAATTCTGATAACGATGGGGCTCGTGGGTTCCGTCTCGGTTTTGCTGACGCTTAGGCGGCTGTATGCGTCCGACAACGGGATGCTGGAAACGAAGATTGGCCTGTCGGCAGAACTGCGAAGAATTTTCAGGGTGAGCGCTCCACGACCGCGGTTGGACGAAGCGACCGTTGCAGCCAGGACCAGCACGGCTACTGAGGTGCCGGTTGCGGTTCTCGGCACACCGTCCCGGACGATCAACCTGACCGACCCCGGTTCACGGGCTTTCGGACGTACACACCCCGATGACATCCTCGAGGCCCGAGGGCCGTCTAGCGACCCCTGAAACCACGGGCCCGGCAGAGTCGCGCCTCAGTGGCACACCGACGAACCGGAGTCCGAGAACGATCCTCCAGCCGCCGGCACGAACTCCCAGTCGAAGGCACTGGCGTGCAGCGTGAGCCGCAGCACGCCGAAGGTGTCGCTGTTGCGTACTTCACTGTTGGGTTGCGCCGTCAAGAAGCTGTAGTGCGTCGCACCACCGGTGCCGACCACGAACTGCCGGATCCCGGTCAGCGGGTCCGGAGCACCGGCCGGGCTCTGCGGCGCGAAGCGCTCGTAGTCGTGGTCGTGGCCGTTCAGGACGACGTCGGCCCCGGCCTCCCACAGTGCCTGCCAGAACGCGTCGTACGCCGGATCGCTGCCGTGTTCGCCGGAGCTGAATCGCGGTTGGTGCCAGTACGCAAGCGTGCAGGCCGCGGGATGCGCGGCGAGGTCTGCCCGCAGCCACTGTTCCTGGCGCGAGCCAGGGCCGCACCCCCCGACGTAGGAACACTCGGCGTTGAGCGCGATCAGATGCCAGGCGCCGATGTCCAGGCTGTAGTAGCCGTTGGTCCGGTCTCCGGCGGCCGTCTTGAAGTAGTCGTAGTAGCCGGCCGCGCCCGGGCTGTAGTACTCGTGGTTGCCGACCGCGGGGTGGGTCAGGGCCAGGGCACGTCCCCAGGACGGGTCGTAGGAGGCCTGGAACTTGCTCAGCTGGCCGCCCTGGTACTGGTTGTCCCCCAGGGTCAGTACGCCGGCCAACCCGCTCCCCAGGAGCAGGTTCGACGTGGCGAGCTGCCGGCAGGCGCTCGCCGTACCGTTGCCGGAGTTGAACAGGCTGCTGGCCGGATCACAGGCGATGTCGCCGGCCGCCGCGATCACCGGGTCGGCACCACTGGTGCCCGCGATGGTCGCCTGGCCGACCGGGTCGGCGAAATCCGCGGTCGGCGTCGCCGTTCCCTGCAAGCGGAAGACCTCATCGGGCTCGGCCAGTGCATCCTGCGTCACCGCAACGGAGATCAGCTGGCGCTGGTCGGCAACGCCGGCGGGAAAGAAGATGGACGACGGTGACGGGCTGCCGTAGTCCGCGGTCCCTGCGCTCCCGGGCGTGAGCGCCAGCGAGACCGTGACGGCCTCGTCCGGCGTACCGGACAGCGCCACCAGGAACTCAGCGGTACCGCCTTCGGGGGTCGGCTGCTCGACGTCTGCCACTGTGAGCTGCGGCGGCAGCCCGTCGTCGTCTACCACGGTCGCGATGCCGGCGGCGTCGGCGATGACGGCACCGCCCGTGGGCGTGGAGAGTACGAGCGTGACGACCTCGAAGAACTCCTTGCGGGTGTCCGCGACGACCGGCACCGACACCCGGGCCGATGAGGGCCCGGTCGAGTGGAACGTCAGCTTCCCGCTGACCGGCGTGTAGTCGCCGGGTGCCGAAGCGGTGGCCGACCCGGCCGGCGTGCTGTACGCGACCGTCACGTCCCCCGGCTTCGTGAGCGTCACCGTGAAGGAGGCCGACCCGGCCGCCTCGCCGACTCGTACGTCGTCCACGGACATCCGCGGCCCTGTCGGCACCGGCGGACCAGTGCCGCCGTCGTTGGCCGGAATGACGACATTGGCGCTGGCGTCCGCGACGGTGACGTTCGTCGCCGACATCACCTTGAGAGAGAACGACTCGTTGCCCTCGCTGCGCGTGTCGTCGACCACCGGCACGGTGACCGTGGCACTCGGGCTGGGACCGGGAGGCAGTGAGAGGGTGCCCGTCGTCCACCGGAAGTCGCCGGGAGCGGATGCGCCGCCCTTGACGGTCGTGTACTGGATGACCGCGGACTGGTCGAGCGTGCCCTCGACTGCGACCGTGAAGACTGCCGCGCCGCCCTCGGGGGCCGAGGGCACGCCGCGGATCGACAGCTGCGCCGGGAGCCCGTCGTCGTCGACGATGGTGGCCGTGCCGGTGTCATCGGCGATGAGGGCGCCGGTGGAGGGAGCCTGCAGGTGAAGGGTGAAGACCTCGAAGGCTTCCCGGACGGCGTCGGGCACCACCGGCACCGTAACCGGCAGGCTGGTGGGGCCCAGCGCGGAAAACTGCACCAGGCCGTTCGTCGCCGCGTAGTCACCGGGTGCTGCCGCGCTGCCGTCGACGGTTGAGTACTGCACTGACGCGGCTGCCGGCGCCGAGATGGAAACGACGAAGCTGGCGGTTCCGGCCGCTTCGTCCACGCGGACGTCGCTGACGCTGAAGCGGGGGACCGGCGTGGACCCCACCGCTGCCGTCTGCGCGGTGGCTGGGACAGACGCTCCCCCGGGGAGGCCGCTCACCGCTATCGCGGTGAGTGCCCCCGCCGCGACCACCGCCCACCGCCGCCTCATGACGCAGGACATTCTATCTGCCGAGAGCCGTTCCTGCACGGGAGCGCTGAAAGTGGGTCGTCCAGCGACAGAGCCCAGCGCGTGGGCTGACGGTCCAATGATCAGCGGAGATGGGAAGGCGCCGTTGGCGAGGCGAGCCGGGCCTTGGCGGGGCGGCGGGCGGCGTACGGAGTCAGTCGTTGTCGTCGAGGCGGGCCAGCCAGGTGGCCAGCCGGTCCACCGGCGTCTCGAACTCGGGGTGCTCGTCGACGAAGGAGCGCAGCTGTACGGCGAGCCAGCCCAGGCTCACCGACTCGACCCCGCGACGGCTCTCCAGCTCCTCGATCCCACGGTCGGTGAAGTACACCGCTAGGCCGGTCCGAGGACGCTCTCGATGAGCGCCACCTGTTCCGCCTCGTGCGCGACCGACGAGCCAGCGGCCGGTGCGGCGCTGGCCCGGCGGGAGATCCGGCGAAGCGGGGGTCGGCCGGAGAGGTGCTCCGGCAGGGTCAGGGCGACGTAGGGCCAGGCACCCATGTTCGCCGGCTCCTCCTGCACCCAGACCAGATCGGTGGCGTTGGGGTAGTCCGCGAGGGCCTCGACGATCTCGTCGGCCGGTAGCGGATACAGCTGCTCGACCCGCACTATCGCCGTGTCCGCCCGAGACCGCTTGCGGCGACCGGCGGCGAGGTCGTAGAAGACCTTGCCGGTGCACAGCACCACCCTGGCCACCGCCTCGGCGGGCGGCGGGTCGGGATCGGCCAGCACGGGCGCGAACCCGCCGTCGGTGAACGCCACCGTGGGGGACACCGCGGCCTTGAGCCGCAGCATCGACTTGGGCGTGAAGACGATCAGCGGCTTGTGGGCAGGGGCGAGCGCCTGGCGGCGGAGCAGGTGGAAGTAGTTGGCCGGAGTCGTCGGCGCGGACACGACCATGTTGTCCTCTGCGCACAGTGTCAGGTAGCGCTCCAGCCGCGCTGAGGAGTGGTCCGGCCCCTGGCCCTCGTAGCCGTGCGGCAGCAGCAGGGTGACGCCAGAGCGCTGGCCCCACTTCTCCTCGCCGGCGGCCACGAACTCGTCGACGATGGACTGCGCCCCCGGCGCGAAGTCCCCGAACTGTGCCTCCCACATGACCAGCGCCTCCGGTCGGGCGACGGAGTAGCCGTACTCGAAGCCCATCGCCGCGAACTCCGACAGCAGCGAGTCGTAGACGAAGAACGTTGCCTGGCCGTCGTCGAGGTGGGCCAGCGGCGTGTACTCCGCCCCGGTCGACTGGTCGACGAGGACGGAGTGCCGCTGGCCGAAGGTCCCGCGGCGGCTGTCCTGACCGGCCAGCCGGACCGGTCGCCCCTCCAGCAGCAGCGAGCCCAACGCCAGCGTCTCCCCCATCGCCCAGTCGATCGTGTCCTCGTCGACCATCGCGGCCCGCCGCTGCAGCTGCGGCAGCAGCCGCCGGTGCACGGTGAAGCCGGGTGGCACGCTGACCTGCGAGTCGGCGATGCGCTTGACGGTCTCGCGGCTGACGGCGGTCTCGACCGGATCCATTGCCGGTGCGTCGCTCTGAGCCACCTCAGGTGGCGCGGTATCGGCGTCGCGCGCCTCCGCGAAGACCTTTTCCAGCTGCCCCTGATAGTCCCGCAGCGCCGACTCGGCCTCTTCGAGGGTGATGTCGCCGCGGCCGATGAGCGACTCGGTGTAGAGCTTGCGGACGGAGCGCTTGGCGTCGATCAGCCCGTACATGAGCGGCTGGGTGAAGGAGGGCTCGTCGACCTCGGAGTGCCCCCGCCGGCGGTAGCAGATCATGTCGACGACGACGTCCTTCTTGAACTCCTGCCGGAACTCGTAGGCGAGGCGCGCCACCCGCACGCACGCCTCCGGATCGTCGCTGTTCACATGGAAGATCGGCGCCTGGATCATCCGCGCCACATCGGTTGCATAGACGCTGGAGCGCGCGGCCAGCGGTGAGGTCGTGAAGCCCACCTGGTTGTTCACCACGACATGCACGGTCCCGCCGGTGCGGTAGCCGCGCAGCTGGGAGAGGTTGAGGGTCTCGGCCACCACGCCCTGGCCGGCGAACGCGGCGTCGCCGTGCAGGGCCAGCGGGAGCACCGTGAAGCCGGCCTCGCCCCGGTTGATGACGTCCTGCTTCGCCCGGGCGATGCCCTCGAGCACCGGGTCGACCGCCTCCAGGTGGCTCGGGTTGCTCGCCAGCGAGACCCGCACGGTCTCCCCGTCGTACGCCGTGTACGTGCCTTCGGCGCCGAGGTGGTACTTCACGTCGCCGGAGCCGTGCGCCGTACGGGGGTCGAGGTTGCCCTCGAACTCACGGAAGATCTGCGCGTAGCTCTTGCCGACGATGTTGGCCAGGACGTTCAGCCGGCCGCGGTGTGGCATCCCGACGACGACCTCGTCCATGTCGTCGTGGGCGGATGCGTCGAGCACCGCGTCGAGCAGCGGGATCACCGACTCGCCGCCTTCGAGGGAGAACCGCTTCTGGCCGACGTACTTGGTCTGCAGGAACGACTCGAACGCCTCGGCCGCGTTGAGCCGGCCGAGGATTCGCAGCTGCTCCTCGCGCTCGGGCTTGGCGTGCGGCTTCTCCACCCGCTCCTGGATCCAGCGGCGCTGGTCGGGGTCCTGGATGTGCATGTACTCGATGCCGACCGTGCGGCAGTAGGAGTCGCGCAGGACGCCAAGGACTTCGCGCAGCTTCATGACCGGCTTGCCGCCGAACCCGCCGGTCGGGAACTCGCGGTCAAGGTCCCACAGGGTCAGGCCGTGCTTGACGATGTCGAGGTCGGGGTGGCTGCGCTGCTCGAACTCCAGCGGGTTGGTGTCGGCCATCAGGTGACCGCGCACCCGGTAGGCGTGGACCATCTCCAGGACGCGGGCCGGCTTGCCGACCTCGTCCTCGGAGCCGGCCGCGATGTCGGTGACCCAGCGGACCGGCTCGTAGGGGACCCGCAGCGCGCGGAAGATCTCGTCGTAGAAGCCGTCGGCGCCGAGCAGCAGCTCGTGGATCCGACGCAGGAAGTCGCCGGACTGCGCGCCCTGGATGATGCGGTGGTCGTAGGTCGAGGTGAGCGTGAGCACCTTGCTGACCGCGAGCCGGGCGAGGGTTTCGGCCGAGGCGCCGGAGTACTCCGCGGGGTACTCCATCGCGCCGACGCCCAGGATCGCGCCCTGCCCGGTCATCAGCCGGGGGACCGAGTGCACGGTGCCGATGGTCCCGGGGTTGGTAAGGCTGATCGTCGTACCGGCGTAGTCCTCGAGGGTCAGCTTGCCGGTGCGGGCCCTGCGGACGATGTCTTCGTACGCCGACCAGAAGCGGGCGAAGTCCATCGACTCCGCGCTCTTGATCGACGGTACGACGAGGGTGCGGCTGCCGTCCGGCTTCTGCAGGTCGATGGCCAGGCCGAGATGGACGTGCTCGGGGACGACCAGCGTCGGCTTGCCGTCCACCTCGGCGTAGCTGTGATTGAGCTCCGGGAGGTCGCCCAGCGCCTTGACCGTCGCGTAGCCGATGACGTGGGTGAAGGACACCTTGCCGCCGCGGCCGCGGGCGAGGTGCCGGTTGACCACCGTGCGGTTGTCCACCAGGAGCTTCGCCGGCACCGCCCGCACGCTGGTGGCCGTCGGTACGGCGAGGCTCGACTCCATGTTGGCGACCACCCGGGCCGCCACCCCCTTGAGCACGCTGGTTCGGGCGCCGGGGGGAACGGCCGGCGCCGGGGCGGGTGCGGGAGTGGGGGGCGCCGGTGGCGGGGACGGGGAAGGTGGCGGGGACGGCGCCGGTGTCGGGGACGGCGCCGGTGTCGGGGACGGGGAAGGAGTCGGGCTCGGGGCGGGTTCGGTGACCTTTCCGGCGACCTCGCCGTTGGATCCCCCACCACTGCTCGCGCCCCGGTCCTGCGGCACGTAGTCGGCGAAGAAGTCCCACCAGGCCTGGTCCACCGAGTCGGGATCCCGCAGGTACTGCTGGTAGATCTCCGCCACCAGCCACTCGTTGGGGCCGAAGCCGGCCAAGGGATCCGGTTGAGTAGTCGACTGGCCTGGCACGACGCGTTTCGCCCTCTTCGGAAGTCGCTGACGGGTCAAGACCAGGCTACGCCGCCCGGTCTCGGCGGCTGACCCGCCGCGGGCTCGGCGTGGTGGTGCCGGACGCCCCGAACAAGCCGCCATTATCGAGGGAGCGCTGGACCGGGAAGAGGAAGCATCTCGCTCCCACGATCTTTCGGCCATCGACCCAAGCGGGTCGGCGGGTGCGGCGGTGGGCGGCCGACGGTGGCCGGGGTAAGGACCGAATCTCTTCACGAGGAGCAGCGATGACAGCACTCACCCAGCAGGTGGCACCGGGAGTCCATCGCGTGGCGGACGGCATCGTGAACTGGTACCTGCTCGAGGACGAGACCGGGATCACACTCGTCGACACCGGCTGGCCGCGCAGCTGGGGCAAGCTCCAGCGAGCGGTCACCGAGCTGGGTCGATCCTTCGACGAGGTCCGCGCCGTGCTCCTCACCCACGGACATGCCGATCACCTCGGTGCCGCGGAGAAGTCACGGCGTGCTGGCGTGCCGGTCTGGGCGCACCCGAACGAGGTTGGGCGGGTGCAGGGCAAGGCGAAGGGGTCGTCGTCTTTCGCCCTCGTACCCCACCTGTTGCCCCACCTGTGGAAGCCGAAGGCGCTGGGTTTCGTGCTGCACGCCAGCGCCCACGGCTTCATGACGCCGAGATGGGTCAAGGAGGTTCGCCCGCTGGAGGACTCGGCCGTCTCGGCCCTGCCAGGCAAGCCGCGACCGCTCCCGACTCCGGGCCACACCGAGGGCCATGCGTCCTACTACCTGCCCGACGCCGGGGTGCTGCTCGGCGGTGACGCCCTGGTCACCCTCGACGTACTGACCCGCGAGCGCGGCCCGCGGTTGCTACCCAAGCCAGTGAACGTCGACCATGCTCAGGCACTGGCGTCCCTCAGCGTGCTCGAGCCGATCGCCGGGGAGACCCTGTTGCCTGGTCACGGCGAGCCATGGCAAGGAACGATGCCCGAGGCCGTGGCTCAGGCGCGGGCCGCTGCGCTCAGGTGACGTCGCGGCGTACGACGAACCGCGCCCCGAGCACGGCGAGTACGACGGCGTAGCCGAGCAGCACGAGCGCAGCCGCCCAGATCGGTAGTAGGCCACCCTTCGGGGTTGCCGCACTCACCAGTGCGTTCGCCGCGCCGCCCGGCAGCCACTTGCCCACCCTTGGGAGCAGCGAGACGAGCAGCCCCTCGACGATGAAGGAGAACGACAGGGCGCCGAGTACGGCGGCGACCTGGTTGCGTATCAGCGCTCCGACGCTGACCCCCAACCCCCCGTAGATCGCAGAGGCGAGCAGCGCGCCTCCGAAGACCACGAGCAGGTCCGCGGCCGTTGGCGCCCTGGCCTCCGACCGGGTGGCCAGCCAGGGCAGCCCGATCGCCAGGGTGAACGCCATGGCCACCACCGCGAAGACCGCGCCGACGGCGCCGTACACCAGGAACTTCGCCAGCACGACCCGGTCGCGCCGCGGGGTGGCGAGGAACGTGCCGGTGGCGGTGTTGTGACGGAACTCGCCGGCCATCGCGAGGATGCCCAGGACCAGCACGAAGATGACCCCGGAGCCGGCGCTGGAAAGCACCGCCCGCACGCCGGCCTCCGTGGACAGCGGGGGACCCGAGCCGCGCCGGCCTGCGGTCAGGATGGAGCTGACCACACTCAGCACCACGAGTGGGAGCATGCCGGCCAGCAGGCCGTAGACCATCCGGGTGGTGCGGAGCTTGACCAGCTCGGCGCGGATCGCGTGGGTCATGAAGACATCCGCTCCGACGGCTCCGGCGTGCCGGTCAGCTGCAGGAAGATCTCCTCCAGGGTCGACGACGCGCTGCGCAGCTCGTGCAGCGCGATGCCCTCCCGGGCGGCCAGCTCCCCGACAGCGGCCGTGGTCGCGGCCGGCACGAGAAGCAGGCCGGCGCCCTCGTCGTGCGGCGGCAACCCCTCCTCGGCAAGCGCGGCCGCCAGCCGGCCCGACTCGGGGGAGCGGACCCGCACGCCGCCGGCCGAACGTTCGGCGAGCTCGGACAGCGCGGCCTGGGTCACCAGCCGGCCGGTCGCGATGATCACAACGTCGTCGACCGTCTGCGCCACCTCGGCCAGTACGTGGCTCGAGACCAGCACGGTGCGGCCGCTGTCGGCCAGACGCCGGAGGAAGCCGCGGAGCCAGCGGATCCCCTCCGGGTCCAGGCCGTTGGCCGGCTCGTCGAGGATCAGTACGCCGGGATCGCCGAGCAGGGCACCGGCCAGCCCGAGCCGTTGCCGCATGCCGAGCGAGAAGCCGCCCACCCGGCGGCCGGCGGCCGCCTCGAGGCCGACCTGGCGCAACGTCTCGTCCGCCCGGGCTGCCGGCAACCCCCCGGCGGAGCAGAGCACCCGCAGGTGGTTGAGTGCTGACCGGCCAGGGTGGAAGCTCGACGCCTCGAGCACCGCACCGACCTGGCGCAACGGGTCGTGGATCTCGACGTAGCGACGACCGCCAATGGTGGCGGTGCCCGACGACGGCGTGACCAGCCCCAGCAGCATCCGCAGCGTGGTGGTCTTGCCCGCGCCGTTCGGACCGAGGAATCCCGTCACCGTGCCCGGGCGGACGGCAAAGGTCAGGTCGTCGACGGCGGTCACCGCGCCGAAGCGCTTGGTGAGCCGGTGCACCTCGAGCGCGGACATCTCCCCCCTCCCCGATCTTCGAGGCTAGCCGAGCCGGCCAACGGAGCTCAGCCGCCGGCGGCCCGGCGGAGCAGGTTCTCGACCACCGAGACGTCCTCCGACTCGATCACCGGGAAGCCGTTGCCCTTGTCGTTGGTCCAGGACAGCTCGATGCCGGGATTGTGGACGTCGCCGCCGTCGGCGAGGTAGAGGTGCGGACTGCCCTGCACCTCGATCCGTTGCGACTCGCGCCACTGCTCGAAGACCGCCTGGCGGGCGGTGCCCGCCTCCAGCGCCGAGCCAAGCGCCTCGGTGTCGACCGCGTCGCAGCGACCGGCCACGTCCAGGACGACCGGGTGCAGTGTGATCGTCGCGCTCTCGGCGTAGAAGGCGTGGCGCAGGGCGGCGTCGAGCTGCTCGCTGGCGGCCAGCCCGCCGACCCGGTCGTCCTTCGCCGCCTGGACGGCCTCCATCGCCAGCAGCGTCGAGACGGCGTACTGAGATTCGCGCCGTTGCCACGGCTGCCAGCCCAGCTCCGGCTCGTGCGAGCCGATGACCGCCACCTCGGCGTCGAGCACCCGCTTGGGCGTGGCCCGTCCGTTGACCAGCTCGAGGGGAAAGCACCGATGGTCCAACCGGACCGCGTCCTCGAGGCCGAGCCGGCTCCTGGCGGCAAGCAGCCGATGGACGTTCAGCGTGGCCCAGGGACAGCCGATGTCGCCGTACACCACGATGGTGCCGGGCGTGACGTCCGGCCGGGTGCTGGCCACGCGCGTCCTCCACGTTCGACGGGTCGGCGCGACGGTAACCGGTGCCGCCGGAGTAGTGAGGAGGCGAGGGTGGCGGCGCCGCGAAGGCAGCGGGAGTCGGTACGCCGCAAGGTCGCCGTGGCCACCTGGCGGCCGTCGCGTGACGGCCGACTCTACGGGCGGGTCGAGCTCGACGCCACCGCCGCGCTGGCCTACGTCGCCGAGGCGCGGCGGCGAAGCGGCGTTCCGGTCACGCTGACACATCTGGTCGGCAAGGCGGTGGCCACGGCACAGGCCGAGGTGCCGGCGACTCGGGCCCGGGTGGTGTTCGGCCGGATCGTTGCATTCCCGACCATCGACGTGTCCTTCGCGGTCGACCTCGACGGTGGGGACGACCTGGGACCGATCAAGGTGCCCGATGCCGACGCGAAGTCGGTGGTCGCCATCGCGCAGGAGCTGCAGGAGGGTGCGGCGAGGATGCGCGACCGGCAGGACGCGAACTTCCAGGCCAGCGTGCGGTGGGCCCGCCGCATTCCGACGCCCTTGATGCGCCCCGCCTTGGTGGGTGCGTCGTTCCTGCTCGGTGGACTGGGCTGGCCGGCGTTCGGGCAGCCGGGCTTCCCACTGGGCTCGGCGCTGGTGAGCAGCGTGGCCCGGTTCGGGCTGGACGAGGGCTACATGGCGCCGGTGCCGTTCGCACGGGCGGCGCTCTACGTGCTGCTGGGCGGCGTACGGGACGTGCCGATGGCGGTCGGCGGCGAGGTCGTCGTCCGCCCCCGCCTGGTCGTCACCGCGGTCGCCGATCATCGGCTCGTCGACGGCGCCCACGCCGGCGCGATGGCTCGGGTGCTGCGCCGGGTCCTGGAGGACCCCTCGTCCCTGCCCGGCTGACCCCGGCAATTCGCCCGCTGAACAGCGTCTGGACACCCGCGGGTCGGTTGCACGACGGCCGGGAGCGGTTGGCTTGCCTCGGCGCGCCGGTGCAGAGCGGGCGCACGAGCCGGAGGGACAAGAGTCTTGAGGAGATCACGCACGCTTGCCGCCGTCGTGGGTGGCGGACTGGCGGCCGCGGCAGCGCTCACCGCTGTCGGGGCCGGAGTTGGTACGGCGTCGGAGTCCGTGTCCGGGCTGACGCTGCACGGCGTACCTGCCAACCCGAAGGTGCCGGGGATGTGGTCCCCGAACGTGCTCTCGCCTGAGCTGGCGGAGATCGCGGTGGCGCACGGCTCGACCCGGCTGGAGAACGGCACCAAGGACATCCCGTTTTACGGCTACCTGGGTGACGGGCCGATGCTGCCGCTACCGGGCACCACGGCCGAAGCGACCAAGACCGAGCCGGACAAGAACACCTACCTGGTGCTGGACGGCCAGAGTGGTGCCGACCGCTCTGCCTCCTACGGTCGTCACTTCCTCTACCAGGGCCACGAGGGCGGCACCGGCTACATCACCCGGATCAACCTCGACGCCAATGAGGCGCACCGGGTGACCATGCTGGCCAGCACCGACGTCAACGGCAATGCCCTGCCGACCTTCGACGGCTCGACGTACGACCCGTTCGCCAAGAAGCTGCTGTTCACCGCCGAGCACGGCAACAGCGACGAGGGCGGTGTCTGGCAAGCCACTCTGGACGTGCCGTCGAAGGTGCGGGACATCAGCGGCGCGCTGGG
>JBPCOX010000072.1:0-3794 GCA_050999825.1 Mycobacteriales bacterium | reverse complement strand
GCACCTCGCTCGAGGGGCGGGCGCGTGCCGCCATGTCGAGGTAGGTGACGATGTTGAGAGCGGCGGTGCCGGTCGCGCCGGCCGCCAATCCCACGAGCAGGTGACGGCGCATGCGAGCTCCTTGACGTGGGGTGAGAGAGACGACCGGAGGTCACCCTCTCGCGGATCGGTAACGCCGGCTGGTTGGCGCCCCGGTTGTCACGAAGGCGTAAGCAGCCCGGCCCGGCGCTCGGTCAGCGCTCCTCCGGCGTACGCCGCTGCGCCTGCCCTGCCTTGCACGAGCCGGAAGTCCTTCACGCGTCCCGGCTCCCAGCCATCGGCGTCGAGCACCATCCGGCCGTGCAGCTCAGCCGTTCGCACGCGCCGCCCCCGGCGGTCGCTCGATGACGTGCACGCGAAGCCAGGCTCGAGAAGTCGGTGATGTTGTGGGCGGACGCGCGCGGGTACTGAGTAGCCCGTGCGTCGCCCGCAGCCGTGATCGTGCGCTCGGTGTCCTCGGTGTCGTCGGGTGCGGGGTGGGCCCGGACAAGGACGGCCCGGTCCGGGCCGCCCGCGCGTTCTACGCGGAGCTGGGCGGCGGCAACGGGGACGGGGCGTGCGCGCAGTTGGCACCGGAGACTCGCCACAAGCTCTAGGAGTCCGAGGGCGAGGACTGTGCCGAAGCCGTGACGTCGCTGGATCCTTCCGGTACGACGGTCCGCGCGGTGGAGGTTTTCGGACACGGGGCTCGGATCGTTCTCGACCGTGACACCGCCTCCTCGTCTCGGGAGTGCCGTCGGCGCAATCGGCCAGACGACGACGGTTTGGAGAACTCGCGTCATGGGCGCCGGCGTACGCCGAGGTGGTCAGCGCGGACCCGGCCCGCCTGCCGGGTGCGGGAGTAAGTCGTAGAAGTCGATCGCCGTCCCGCCGCTGAGCGGCGGTGCGCTTCCCGGGAAGGAGCGTCGACCCGTCCTGGCCGTACCGCCGGCGGTGCCACTGCGGGTCGCGGCGGCGACCGCCGTTGACAGCCGGGAGATGGCGTCGGCCGCCACGCTCTCGCTCAGCCGGGCATAACCGACCACGAGTGCGGGCGGGCCCGGCCCGCCGCGCATGGCGCTCGCGCCGAGCACGCCGAGGCCGACCCTCATCGCCGCTTCGACCACCAGCGCCTCGTCGACCTCGGCCGGCAGCTCCAGCAGCAGGTGCAGCCCGGCCGCCAAGCCGGTGACCCGACAGCCCGGCAGCTGCCGGGAGAGCTCAGCGACGAGGCGGTCGCGCCGACCTCGGTACCGCCGCCGCAGCCGCCGCAGGTGGCGATCGTAGAAGCCGGAGTCGAGGAGCCGGGCCAAGGCGTGCTGCTCGATGACGTTCGTCCCGAAGTCGTCGTCGCGCTTGGCCTCCGCCACGCTGCGGAGCAACGCCGGCGGCGGAACCAGCCAGCCGAGCCGAAGTCCCGGCGCCAGCGACTTGCTGACCGAGCCCACGAGGGCCACCCGGGAAGGGTCGAGGCCCTGCAGGCAGCCCACCGGTTGCCGGTCATAGCGGAACTCGGCGTCGTAGTCGTCCTCGATCACCAGGCCGTCGACGTCGCGGGCCCACCGCAGCAGCGCGGCTCGGCGGCCGGGCGAGAGGGCGACCCCCGTCGGGTACTGATGCGCCGGCGTGACCACGACCGCTCGAGCGCCGGTACGGGCCAGGGCCGCCACGTCGATGCCGCTGCCGTCAACCCGGACGTCGCGGATCCGAAGTCCGTAGCGACCCAGCACGCCCCTCTGCACGGCGTTGCTGGGGTCCTCGACCGCCAGCTCCTCTTGACCGTCGGCCACCAACGCGCGGGCGCACAGGGTCAGCCCCTGGGTGACGCCGGCCACGACCACCACGTCGTCCGCGCTCGCCATGGCGCCGCGCACCCGCCGGAGGTACGCCGCCAGCTGGTCACGCAGCGCGGTGGCGCCCCAGGGAGCCAGGTAACCGAGCTCGGAGTCGGGGACCCGCTGGAGCGAGTGGCGAACGGCTGCCGCCCAGGCCGACCGGGGGAAGGTGCCGAGGTCCGGAGCGCCCGGCCGCAGGTCGAGCAGCGGCGCGCTGACCGGTCCGGGCCGGGCCCGCTCCGGCCGCGCCGGCATCGCGGCACCGGGCGCGACGGCGGTCCTGGACCCCCGCGCGGCCACGAGGAACCCCTCGGCGACAAGTTGGCTGTAGGCCTCGACAACCACGCCCCGGGACAGGCCGAGGTCCCGAGCCAGCGTGCGGCTCGGCGGCAGCGTCGTCCCCGCGGCCAGTCGCCCGGTGCGCACCGCATCCCGGATCTGGCTTCGCAGCTGAGCGGCCAGCGGCCGGCCGGCGTCCCGGTCCACGGCCAACAAGACGTCGAGCCCGCCGCCCGCCATGACCGGTTGGTCCTCCAAAACGACGCTGAATTGGCCCTGCTGAGGGGCCACACGCGCTCTTAGCCTAAGACCAGCTGGTCGGCGCGGCAGGGCAGTCGACCGTCCGAGTGGCTTGGTGGTGCGTCGTCGGATGGCAACCAGCCCAACGTCGCCCTCGGCGCCGGCCACCGCGGCCGTCCCGTCCGGCGCCGAGCGAGCTGCCAGGCCCGGTTCGTTCGCCGACACTCGCGGTCCGATCCCCGTCGTCGTGCTGGTCGACCATGGCGAGCTGATGATCCGCGAGATGGCCGCTCATGTGCAGCGGGCCGGCCACCTCGTCGAGCTGGTACGGCCGACCCCGTTCCGCTGGCCCGAGTGAGCGAGCTGCGCCCGGACCTGGTGGTGCTCAACCTCGATGCGCTCGGCGCTGGTGGACTGGGGATGGTGCCCCGACTGCGCTCGCTGCTCCCACGCGTTCCCGTCGTACTGGTCAGCCGGCATGCCGACGAGTCGGTCCGCATCCGGGGGCTGGCGGCCGGCGCCGACGACTTCCTGCCGTTGCCCACCTCGCCGGTGGAGCTGGCCGCCAGGGTTCGGGCGGTCCTGCGGCGCACCTTCGTCGATCGTGGCCGGGTGCTCACCGCCGGCCCGCTGGTCGCCGACGAGCTGCGTCGGCGGGTGGAGATCTTCGGCGCGGAGGTGCGGCTCACAATGCGCGAGTTCGACGTGCTCGTGTACCTGATGCGGCGCCCTCAGCACGCGCTGCGGCGAGAGCAGCTGCTCCAAGATGTCTGGGGCTACACCTTCGGCGACGCCTCGACGGTGACGGTGCACATGCGCCGGCTCCGCAGCAAGGTGGAGCTGGACCCCTCCCGCCCCACCGCGATCCGCACCGTGCGGGGCGTCGGCTACCTCTTCGACCCGGGCGGGACCGCATTCTGGTCGCGCCGCGCCGTGGAGGTTCGGTCAGAGCGGGAGCCGGGCGTCTTCAGCGACGCGGATCCTGGTAGCGGCGTTTATGAGACCGACGTGGCTCATGCCCTGGGGAAAGTTGCCGAGTAGCTCGCCGGTCAAGGGGTCGGCCTCCTCGCTGAGCAGGCCAGCGCCAGGCACTGGACCAGCCAGTAGCTGCACAGCAGAAAGGTCGGCTCCAGGCGAGGGGTGTTCGGACGCGGCCATCCGTGCGTCGTCCGCCGGTAGGAACCCAGTGGTCACCAGCAGCAGTGCGGTGGCGTCGAGCACGGCCGAGACGCCGCCGGTAATGCTGACGAGCCGGGGCAGGACGCGGCCGTACTCCGGCCGCGGCACGAACTCCATCTCGACCCGAGGTGTCCCGTGGAGCACGCGGATCACCCGCACCAGCGCGTGCGGGACCCGCCGACCCAGCGCATGCGTGTCACTGTCGGCGTCGAGAACCAGAGCGTCCGTCACCGTGAACGCAGC
>JBPCOX010000068.1:0-3162 GCA_050999825.1 Mycobacteriales bacterium | reverse complement strand
GCGACGAGACGCTGGACCGGGCCCGGGCGTTCGCGGAGACGGTGGGCAAGACCTGCATCGTGGTGCACCGTGACGTCTCCGGCTTCGTCACCACCCGGCTGATCGCCGCCCTGATGGTCGAGGCGGCGCGGCTGGTGGAGTCCGGCGTGGTCAGCGCCGAGGACGTCGACACCGCCTGCCGGCTCGGCTTCGGGCACGCCATGGGCCCGCTGGCCACCATGGACCTCACCGGGGTCGACATCATGCTGCACGCCGGCCACAACATCCATGACGGGACGGGGGAGGAGAAGTTCCGGCCGCCGGAGGTGATGGAGCGAATGGTGGCCGCCGGCGACCTGGGCCGCAAGACCGGCCGCGGCTGGTACCGGTACGACGGCTGAGCCGTTACCCGGCGGTCGACCGCGCGCTTCGAACCTTCCTCGACATGGGCCGTGAGTCCGGTCTCACGCCCGGAGGGATCGTGGCGCAATCGTGACCGTGTCGTGCCAACGCTTCTTGACCTGGGCGCGTCATAGTGCGCGAGACCTCGGGCCCCGTGCCCGGTCTCGAACGGGGGCTCGGTGCAGGCGATTCCGGAGCGGCCGGGGGAGCTGCTGGTGCTCCGCGGCAGCCTTGACGTGAGCACCGTCGCCGACGTCCGCCAGGCCCTGCACTCCGCCCTCGACGCCGGCACCGGCGATCTCGTCGTCGACCTCGCCGACGTGCTGCTGCTCGACGCCACCGGGCTCGGCGTCCTGGTCGGCGCGCACCGGCGGGCCGGTCGCTGCGGCCGCCGGCTGGTCCTGCGCCGGGTGCCGGCGCGGATCGAGCGGCTGCTGGTGGCGACCCGGCTGCACCGGGTGCTGTGGGTGCAGCGGGCACCGGTCGCGGTCTCCTGACCGGCGTACCCTGGCGGTCCCCGATCGGAGGCGCCACGGTGAGATACGACTGCGTGCTGGTCGAGCGCGCCGGCGATTTCGTCACGGTCACGATGAACCGGCCCGAGCGCCGCAACGCGCTGTCGCTGCAACACCTGCGGGAGCTGGTCGCGGCCTTCTCCGAGGTCGGCGAGAGCGACGCCCTCGGGGTCGTGCTGGCCGGCGCCGGGCCGGTGTTCTCCGCGGGGCACGACTTCGCCGACGTCGCTGCCGCCGACCTCGACACCGTACGCCGGCTGCTGTTCACCTGCACCGACCTCGTTGCGCTGATGCAGCGGATCCCGCAGCCGGTGCTCGCGCGGGTGCACGGGCTGGCCACCGCCGCCGGCTGTCAGCTGGTCGCTGCGGCCGACCTCGCCGTCGCGGCCGACACCGCCGGCTTCGCGGCACCCGGTGGCAAGGGCGGCTGGTTCTGCCACACGCCGATGGTCGAGATCGCCCGCAACGTCGGGCGCAAGCGGGCGGCCGAGCTGGCGATGACGGGCGACGTCATCGACGCCGGCACCGCGCTGGAGTGGGGGCTGGTCAATGCCGTCGTACCGCCGGCCCAGCTCGACTCGGCGGTGGCCGACCTGCTCGAGCGAGCCACCAGGGGGAGCGCGGCCAGCAAGGGCATCGGCAAGACCGCGTTCTACACCCAGCTGGGGCTCGGCCCCGCGCAGGCCTACGCCTACGCCGTCGAGGTGATGGCCGCGACCAGCCAGACGCCGGACGCGGCGGAGGGCATGGCCGCGTTCCTGGAGAAGCGCAAGCCGGACTGGCGCCGCGGGTGAGCCGGCGGTGAGCGAGGACGTCGGCAGCTGGTTCCCCGTCCCCGCCGAGAGCGAGCTGCCGGCGGACCTGCAGAAGCTGTTCGCCAAGGCGCGGGAGAACCTCGGCTTCGTCCCGAACGTCTTCCGCACCTACTCGTTCCGGCCGGAGCGCCTGCGCACGTGGTTCGCCCACTTCAAGTCGCTGCACGTGCCCACCGACCACCTCTCGGTCGCCGACCGCGAGATGATCGCGGTGGTCGTCTCGATGGCCAACGGGTGCCTGTACTGCCTGGTCGCCCACGGCGCCGCCCTGCGTGCGGCGCTGGGCGATCCGGTTCTCGGGGACCGGATCACGCTGGACTGGCGTCGGGCCGGCCTCGACGAGCGGCGCACGGCGATCTGCGCGTACGCCGAGAAGCTCACGCACGACCCCCGCTCGTGCGCCGAGGGAGACCTGGCCCGGCTGCGGGCGGTCGGCCTCTGCGACGAGGAGGTCTGGGACGTCGCCGAGGTCGCCGCGATGTACAACTTCACCAACCGGATGGCGATGGCCACCAACATGCTGCCGAACGAGGAGTACCACGCCCTCGCCCGACAGTAGGCGGGCGGGATCAGCCAGCGAGCAAGCGTCCGGGACTAGAGGTCGTCGAGCTTGAAGTCCCCGCCAGGCGTCGGCGGCGCGGCCGGGCTCGGCGGCGGCGTACCGGCGGCCGAGGTTGGCGGTGGCGGCGTACCAGTGCCCGACGGCATGCCGCCGTCCGGGCTCGACGACGTGTCGATCGGGCCGTTCTGGGCGACATGGGTGTCGATCGCCCGTAGTGCGCTCACTACGGCCTCCGAGCTGCCACCTTGGCGCTGCTCGGCGTAAAAGGCGGCGCCGAGGTCGCGTAGCAGCGCGTCGCTGGCCCGCTTGGCCTGCACCTCGCCGAGCTTCGCCTGACCCTGCGCCATGCCCTGCTGTGCCTTCGTGGCCGCCTGCTGGGCGGCGTCACGTGCCTTGTCGAGGAATCCCATCGCGCTCTCCCTTAGTCGAAGCTGCCGAAGCGCAGGCCGCCGAGCGGCCCCTTCTTCTCGTCCGGCATACCCATGTTCTTGGCCAGCGCCTTCGCCAGCCCCTCGATGGTCATGGACTGGAGGATGACCGTGCCGTCGCCCTCGAGGGTGGCCAGGTTGAGCCCTTCGCCGCCGAACAGAGCGCTCATCGCGGTCTGCGCGTTCGCCGCCCCGACCCGCTCGACGCCGTAGCGGATGCGGTCATCGAAGGCGACCACGCACCCGGTGTCGACCTGGATCTTGCCGCCGTACTTCGCCGGGTTGAGCTCGATGAAGTTGCCGGCGCCGGCGATGAACAGGGTCCCGCTGCCGGTGAACTTCTCCAGGACGAAGCCCTCGCCGCCCTTGCGGCCGCTGCCGAAGCCGGAGAACGCGATGTCGAAGTTCACCTCCCGCTCCGCCGCGACGAAGGCGTCCTTCTCGGCGTACCAGCCGGAGCT
>JBPCOX010000017.1:0-3765 GCA_050999825.1 Mycobacteriales bacterium | reverse complement strand
GTCACAGAGTGCGTCTCGTAGACGACCTCAACCATCGGCCGGCGCCCCTGGGTGAGGAGCGGATCCACGCAGTCCCGAGGCGAGCGCACGGCGAAGCGCCGCGAGCCGCCGCCGGGTCTCCCAGCAGAACGCTGCGCCGACCACGGGCTCGAGCAGCGGCGCCAGCAAGCGTGGCCGGCAGGTGAACGTCATCGCGTACTCGACGTCGGAGCCGCCGTCGGCGCGGCGACTGTGGCGGATCGAGGCTCCCCACGCTTGGAAGACGAGCACCGGTGACTCCAGGCGTACGGCGGCGACCTCGGGACGCCGGAACACCTTGTACCGGGTGCGGAAGCTGAGACCGCCCAGGGACCGCCGTGCCGTGCACGTGGCCACCACGCCTGCAGCGGGGACGGCACCATCCTCGGTCCAGGCGGCGCGGAGGAGCGTGTCCCACTCCAGCCGGCGCGGGTAGTCGTGGATGAGGTCGAAGGCCTCTTCGCAGGACGCCGGCAGCGACTCCCGGACCCGCAGGTGCACCGTCATGACGACCTTCCTGGCAGGGTGCGGTACGACGCCGGGGCCGTGACTCTATGTCGGGAAGTCCCTCAGGACGCACTCGTGCAACGCCATCTGCCCAGGCTGCGCCAGCACGTGCCCAGCAGCGATCGGGCACCGGCGCCGCGGTCGGAACTCAGTTGCTGCCGTCAACACTGCCCGCCGATGATGACGCCGATGGGCGCAACCAAGATGCATGCCGACGAGGTGGAGACCGACGTCGCGCTCGTGCGTCGCTTGCTCTCCGGGCAGTTCCCGCGATGGTCGGATCTGCCGATCGATCCGGTCGCGTCGTACGGAACCGATCACGACATCTATCGGCTCGGTGACCAGCTGGCCGCTCGGCTGCCGCGCATCGAGTCGGCCACCAGCCAAGCGGCGAAGGAGGCGCAGTGGTTGCCGAGGCTAGCGCCGCACTAGCCACTCGCGGTTCCGGTGCAGCTGGCGATGGGGCGTCCGGCCGAGGGCTATCCGTTCGCCTGATCCGTGTACGAGCGGTTGCCCGGTGAGAACGCCAACGGCACGATCGACGATCTGAACCAGGCGGCCGTCGATCTCGCCGCGTTCGTGAGGGCGCTGCGCCGGGTCGACCCGACGGGTGTGCGCATCCGCGCCCTCCACATGGTCGAGACGGACAACTCGCGGAAAGCGACGAGCAGGTTCGTTGATCGGTCGTGCGGCTCGGCGCTCGAGTCAACGGCGATGCGATCCTCCGCTCGTGGTAGGAGTCGCTCAACACCCCGGCATGGGACGGCAATGAGGTCTGGGTGCACGGCGACTTGCTGCCGGGCAACCTGCTCGTCATCGACAGTCGCCTGTCGGCGGTCATCGACTTCGGCGGCCTGAACGTTGGTGATCCTGCGTGTGAACTGCAGCCGGCCTGGAGCGTCTTCGCGGGTGAGAGCCGCATGCGGGTTTCGAGCCGGGCTCGAGGTCGACGACGCGAGCGCTCTGCAGCCAACCAGCGCATACCTGTGCGCCCGTCGAGTTCGTCGATGCGGCCGTCGGTGGCTCGAAAGGCGATTTTGACGAGTGGCTGGCTCCGTCCGCACGAGCTGCCGCTGCCCTACGTTGCCCGGCCGCAGGCTCAGAACGCGTTCTTCCGTGCCTGATCCGACAGTCCGGCGGCCGGGGTCAGGAACACGTCGTCGATGTCGCGCTGGGGGAGCGTGGCCAGGTTGCGTCGCGTGCCCGACGGGATCTCCACGGACTGCACCGCGCCTTCGTCGGTCCGGACAAGCAGGTGTGTGTCGTCGCGCCACCCCAACGCCGGGTGCGGGGTGTCGACCCGGGCGACCACCCGGCCGGTGGACGCGTCGACGACCAGCTGCTGGGGTCGTCCTCCAGCGGCCTCACCATCGAGAACGAGGAGCCGCCCGGATAGAGACCACGGATCGAGGGTGAGCACGTTGCCGGGTACGGCGAGGTGCCGCAGCGGCCGGCCGGTGAGGTCGTAGACGGTTGGACCGCCGGGACCGCCGTCCACGGCGTCGGGCGTGCTGACGATCGTGGAGGAGACGACGGTCGTCCCGTCGGGTCCCCACAGGAAGGGCCCCGTCGCCGGCGGCTGTGCGCTCACGGGCGCACTCGCCACCCTCCCGCTCGCGACGTCGACGCGGACGAAGCCGCCGCTCCGAAAGCTGGCGGGGTCACCTGCCGGCACGGTCGCCAGCACTGTCTCGCCGTCCGGCGACCACACCGGCACCTGCACCGGCTGTGGCGTCGGCAGCCAACGCACCGCGTCCCGGCGCAGGTCGAGGATGCCGATGCCGGACCGCACGGGCGAGCCGTCGGGACCGGTAGCCGCCAGCACGACGGCCTGCCGGCCGTCGGGGGAGACGACCGTCCAGCTGTAGGGCGTCTTGCGGTAGCGGCCGGTCCGCGGATCCAGCAGGTAGGTGGATGGCTTGTCACCCCCGGCGCGGAAGCTGGAGACGACGAACCCCCGAGTCCCGCCGGCCGGCGGCGCGTTGTCCCGGCCCAGGGGTCCCGCCACCGTGAAGGTCGTTACTGCCACGATGGCGGCAGCGGCGCTGATCACCAGGGCGGAACGCGTACGGCGTCTGCGTACGGCTCCTCGCAATGCGGCGTGGGCGAGGTTCACCGGTCGCCCGCCGTCGGCCAGCTCGTGCAGCTCCGCCCGGAGCCGCTGGTTGAGGGCGTCGTTCATCGCGTCATCTCCGGCTCGTCGTTCAGGTGGGACAGCTCCGGGCAGAGCTCGCGCAGTCGAGCAAGGGCCCGATGGGTCTGGCTGCGGACAGTGCCGACCGAGCAGCCGAGCAGCTCGGCGACCACCGCCTCCGGCTGGTCTTCCAAGTAGCGCAGCACCAGGACCGCCCGCTGTCGGGGAGCCAGCCGCAGCAGTGCGTCGCGCACCGTCAGCCGTACGCCGATCTCATCCGCCGAGTCGTCCGGCGCTGCCCGGTCCGGCACCAGGCCAGTGGCTCGTTCGTCGAGCCGTCCGCGGCGACGCCACCACGACACCTGCTCGTGGTACATCGCCTGCCGCACGTAGGCCTCGGGGTTGCCCTGGTTGCGCACCCACCGCCAGCGGGCGGCGGTCTTGGTCAGGGCGCTCTGCAGCAGATCCTCGGCCTGCTGCTGGTGGCCGGTCAGGGCGTACGCCGTTCGCCACAGGCTCGGCGTGCGCGCGGCCACGAACTCCCGGAAACTGTGCTCCGCCGCGGCGTCCATGCCGGCCTCCCGCTCTCGGTCACTATGACGCCGAGCGGGCGCGTCACTATGGCGGCGGGCGGCCGGACTCCGACCCGGGGCGGTACGACTGCACCTGCCGGCCCGACTCCCGGGGCCGATAGCCTGCAGCGATGCTGCGCTCCGCCATCCTGCGCGCCTCGGGCGACGCGCGGGTCAAGTCGCTGGTCGCCACTGCGCCGGTCTCCCGCAACGTGGTGGCCCGCTTCGTGGCCGGTGAGTCGGTCGACGACGCCGTACGGGCGACCCGCGGGCTGATCGGCGACGGCCTGCGGGTGAGCCTGGACCACCTCGGCGAGGACACCACCAACGCCGGCCAGGCCGAGGCGACCACCAAGGCCTACCTCGCCCTGCTCGGCCGGCTGGCCGACGAGGGCCTGACCTCGGGTGCCGAGGTCTCGGTGAAGCTCTCCGCCGTCGGCCAGGCGCTCGACGAGTCGATGGCCACGGACAACGCCAGGGCGATCTGCGAGGCCGCGACGACCGCCGGTACGACGGTGACCCTCGACATGGAGG
>JBPCOX010000006.1:0-6823 GCA_050999825.1 Mycobacteriales bacterium | reverse complement strand
GCCGCGGCCGTCGATGACGGCGAGCGCGAGCTGTGGCGGGTGGAGGCGGCCGCCGGCGGGTGCGGCGCCGGCGTCTTCGACCTGTGCTTCGACTGGTCCGCCGGCGACTGGACCGTCGTACGGGTGCTGGACTGATGACGGCTGTGGTGTCCACCAACGGTCCGGCGGCGCTACGCCGCGGGAGCCCCGCGCCGGCGGCGGTCTCGCTGCTCGACGCCGCTCGTCGGGGCCTGGCCGAAGCGATGATGCTCGACCCGCCACCCCAGCGCTACGCCACCGCGCATCTGGCCGCGCTGCGGGCGGCGGCGGCGGTGCTCGCCGCCCGGGCCCGACCGGAGACCACCACCCGCCGTCGGCGGCCGACGAGCGCCTGGGTGCTGCTCACCACGGTCGCACCGGAGCTGGGGGAGTGGGCGACGTTCTTCGCCGCCGGTGCGGCCAAGCGGGCCGCGGCCGAGGCCGGCCTGCCCCGGGCGGTCACCGCGCGCGAGGCCGACGACCTGCTCCGCGACGCCGACACCTTCCTCGCCGTCGTGGAGACCACCCTCGGTCTGCCGTCCCAGTCCGCGCTACCGGTGGGCTCGCGAGTCGGGTGAGGTGACGTGTCCGACCCTTTCGTCCACCTTCACGTCGCCTCGGGCTACTCGATGCGCTATGGCGCCTCGCATCCCTGGCTGCTCGCCGAGCGCGCGGCCGAGCACGGCATGGACGCCCTGGCGCTGACCGATCGCGACGGCACCTACGGCGCGGTCAAGTTCGTCCAGGCCTGCCGAGCTGCGGGAATCCGGCCGATCCTGGGCGTCGACCTCGCCATGACACCGAGCGAACCCGTTCCCAGGTTCGGCCCGAGCGGCTCGGGCGTCGGCCCGGCACGGCGTACGCCGGCGCGCGGCGGCGCCTTCGTCGACGACGGCCACCCGCGGGTCACCGTGCTGGCCCGCGACCCGCGCGGCTGGGCGTCGGTGTGCCGGCTGGTCAGCGCCACCCAGCTGGCGGGCGAGCGAGGCCGGCCGGTGAGCTCGCTCGCTCTGGTCGCCGAGCACCTGGGCCGGCCGGACGCCGGCGTGTTCGTCCTGCTCGGACCCGACTCCGAGGTCGGCCGGGCACTCGCCGTCCGCCGTCCCGACCGGGCCGTCGCCGCGCTCGACCGGTGGCGGGCGATGCTCGACCCGGCCGACCTGCTCATCGAAGTGGTGCACCACCGGGGGGCGGGCGACGCCACCCAGGCGGCCCGGCTGCTCGGCTTCGCGGTGGAGTCCGCAGTGCCGGCGGTGCTCACCAACGCGGTCCGCTACGCCGACCGCGGCGACGCCCCGACGGCCGACGTCCTCGACGCGGCCCGGCGCCTCGTGGTGCTCGACCCCCGGCACGTCGACCGGGTCAACGCCGAGGGTGCGCTGAAGTCCGGCAAGGAGATGGCCGAGCTCGCCGAAGAGGTGGCCATCCTGGCCGGCCGCGGAGCGAGCGGCGGCCGGGAGCTGCTGGTGCGCACCCGGTCGGTCGCCGAGCGCTGCGTCGTCCCCGCCGGTGCCGGTGGGCTGGGAATCGGCGAGGTGCACTTTCCCGAGCTCCCGGTCGCCGGGCCGGCCGACGCGGTGCTGCGCGAGCGGTGCGAGGCCGGCTTCGGCCGGCGCGGCGCACCCCGGTCAGTGGCGGCGCTCCACCGGCTGGACCAGGAGCTGGAGGTCATCCGCGGGCTCGGCTACCCGTCGTACTTCCTCACCGTCGGCGACGTCGTCGACCTCACCAAGTCCCTCGGGGTGCGCTGCGCGGCCCGTGGCTCCGGCGCCGGCAGCCTGGTCACCTACCTGCTCGGCATCTCCGACGTCGACCCGCTCGAGCACGGCCTGGTGATGGAGCGGTTCCTCTCACCGCTGCGGCACGCGCTGCCAGACATCGACGTCGACGTCGAGTCGGCCCGCCGGACCGAGGTCTACGAGGCGATCCTCGACCGGTACGGCGGCGAGCGGTGCAGCTGCGTGTCGATGATGGACACCTACCGCGCCCGGCACGCGATCCGCGACGTCGGCGCCGCGCTGGGCCTGCCGCCGGGCGAGATCGACACGGTGGCCAAGGCGTTCCCGCACATCCGGGCCAGCCAGGTCCGGGCGGCGCTGCGTGACCTGCCCGAGCTGCGCGCCAGCGGGCTGGACTCGTGCCGGCTCGACCTGCTGTTCCGGCTGGCCGAACGGCTGGACGGGCTGCCGCGCCACATCGCCCTGCACCCCTGCGGCGTACTGCTCTCCGACCTCAGCCTGCTCGACCGCACCCCGGTCGAGGCCAGCTGGCTCGGCTTTCCGATGAGCCAGTTCGACAAGGACGACGTCGAGGTGCTCGGGCTGCTCAAGCTCGACGTGCTCGGCATCCGCATGCAGTCGGCGATCGCGCACGCGGTCGCCGAGGTGGGCCGGGTCGACGGAGAAGATGTCGACATCGACGCGGTCCCGCGCGACGATCCGGCGACCTTTCAGCTCATCCAGTCGACCCGCACCCTGGGTTGCTTCCAGATCGAGTCGCCCGGCCAGCGCGAGCTGGTGGGCAAGTTCGGGCCGGAGACCTTCGCCGACCTCATCATCGACATCTCGCTGTTCCGGCCGGGGCCGGTCAAGAGCGACATGGTCACCCCGTTCCTGCAGGCCCGGCAGGGGTGGCGGGCGCCGGAGTACCTCCACCCCGACCTCGAGCCGGTGCTGGCCGAGACCTGCGGCGTGGTGGTCTTCCACGAGCAGGTGCTCAGGCTGGTGTCGGTGCTGACCGGCGCCAGCCTGGCGGAGGCCGACGAGGTACGCCGTGCGCTGGGCGACCCGCTTGGCCAGCCGGAGGTGCGGGCCTGGTTCGTCCCGGCCGCGCTCGGCCGCAGCTACTCCCTCGACGTGGTCGAGCGGGCATGGCAGGTGCTCGAGGCCTTCGGGTCCTTCGGCTTCTGCAAGGCCCACGCCGCCGCCTTCGCGGTGCCGACCTACCAGTCCGCCTGGCTCAAGGCGCACCACCCGGCCGCGTTCCTCGCCGGGGTGCTCACCCACGACCCCGGCATGTACCCCAAGCGGCTGATCCTCGACGACGCCCGGCAGTTCGGGATCGCGATCCTCTCGCTCGACGTCAACCGCTCCGACGCCGAGTACCGGGTGGAACGGGTGGGCGTCCTCGACGAGCCACCGCCCCGCGTCCTCGACGGGCCGCCGCGACCCGAGCCGCCGGTCGGTGTGCCGGACGCGCGGGCCTACGGCATCCGGCTCGGACTGGCGGAGGTCAAGGGGATCACCGAGGCCGAGGTGGCCCGGATTATCGCCGGCCGGCCCTACGCCTCGCTGTCGGACTTCTGGCACCGGGCCGCGGTCTCCCGGCCGATCGCGGAGCGCCTCGTGGTGACCGGCGGGTTCGACGAGATCTATGGGCTGGGCTCCCCGCTGCCGGTACGTCGGCGCGGTTCGGTCACCCGCCGCGACCTGCTGTTGCAGGTCGTCGAGCTCGAGCAGTGGGCGCGGTCGCTACGGCGCGGGGGCGGTCCCGTGAGCCGCCGGACGGCGGGTGCGGCCGGCAGTCTGGCGACCACCACCGCCGCCGCCGGTGTCCGTGAGCTCGCCGCCCGGCAGTCGCAGGCGGCCGCGCCGGTGCGGCCCGCCGCCGAGCTACCCGTCCAGCTTGCGCTCGCCCTCGGCGACGAGCCGAGCGAAGTGCGCGCCACCGGCCTGCCCGAGATGACCGGTGCAGAGCGGGTGCGCGCCGAGCTCGAGGTGCTCGGCCTCGACGTCAGCCGGCACGTGCTCGACTTCTACGCCGACTTCCTGTCGGCCCTCGGGACCACCCGCGCGCGTGACCTGGTGCGCTGCCGCAGCCGGGCGCAGGTGCTGGTCGCGGGGGTGAAGGTGGCCACCCAGACACCGCCGATCCGGTCCGGCCGTCGGGTGATCTTCATCACGCTCGACGACGCCACCGGCCCGCTCGACGCCACGTTCTTCGAGGCGGCCCAGGCCGGCTACGCCGCCACCCTGTTCCACTCCTGGCTGCTGGTGGTGCGGGGGGAGGTACGGCGTACCGGCCCGCGCGGGGTCTCCATGCAGGCCACCGGCTGCTGGGAGCTGCCGCGGCTGCGCGACGAGTGGATGGCCGGCGGTCTGCCGGCGGTAGTGGCCGCGATGGCGCGAGCGCCGGTGACCAGTGAGTCCTCGGTGCACGGCGCGGCGGAGAGCCGGTCCACCCGGCCGGTTACCGTCACGCCGCCGCTGGTACATGCCACCGGCTTCGCCCAGTCGCCGTACGCCGACGTGGCTCCGGCCGGTGTCGGCAACGGCGCCCCTCGGCGGCTGTGGCACTCGAGCCCGGGCAGCGCCGGTGGGTGAGGTTGCCGGGGGGGTTCTTCCCCCCTACGGCAGGCTGGTGGAAACTTCGCGGTACCCCAACCCCGCTGCGTTTCCGCGAGTGCCCCCACCACTGGTCGCCGAACGCCCGGCGATCCGACGCTTCGGAGGCATCCCGTGAGCCGCGGCTCGGTTCCGGCGACCGGGCCGCCGGCCGGGGCGCCCGGCGACGACACCGGCTGCAGCGTGCTGCACGTCGACATGGACGCCTTCTACGCCAGCGTCGAGCTGCGCTCGCGACCGGAGCTGCGCGGCCGGCCGGTCATCGTCGGCGGCGGCACTCGCGGCGTGGTGCTCTCGGCGACGTACGAGGCACGCACCTTCGGCGTCCACAGCGCGATGCCGATCATGCGGGCCCGGCGGCTGTGCCCGCAGGCGGTGGTGCTGCCACCGAGCCCGGCGACCTACCGGGAGGCGTCTGCCGGCGTGATGGAGCTCTTCCGATCGGTCACTCCGCTGGTCGAGCCGATCGCGCTGGACGAGGCGTTTCTCGACGTGTCCAGTGCGCGGCGACGGCTGGGCCGGCCGGCGCAGATCGGTGAGTGGCTGCGGGCCCGGGTGGCAGACGAGCAGGAGATCACCTGTTCGGTCGGCGTGGCCGGGACGAAGTTCGTCGCCAAGCTGGCCTCCGCGCGCTGCAAGCCCGACGGACTGCTGGTCGTGCCGCGGGCCGACGTGGTGAGCTTCCTACACCCGCTGCCGGTCGGGGCGTTGTGGGGTGTGGGGGAGCGCACCGGCGAGATCCTCGTCCGGCTCGGCCTGCGCACGGTGGGCGACCTGGCACATACTCCGGTCGGCACGCTGCAGCGCGCTCTGGGGGAGGCGGTGGGCGCGCACCTCGCCGCGCTGGCCTGGGGCCGCGACGAGCGGCTGGTGGTCGCCACCGAGCCCGACAAGAGCGTGGGAGCCGAGGAGACCTTCGGCCGCGACGTGGACGACCCGGTGGTGATCCATCGCGAGCTGCTCCGGCTGTCCGACCGGACCGCCGAGCGGCTGCGCGCGACCGCGCAGCGCGGGCGCACGGTGAGCATCAAGGTGCGCTTTGCCGACTTCACCACGATCACCAGGTCGCGGACGCTGACCGACCCCACCGACATCGGGCGGGAGATCTATGACACCGCCCGCTCGCTGTTCGATGCGCTCGGCCTGCAGCGTGCCCGGCTGCGGCTGGTCGGCGTTCGGGTGGAGGGCCTGCGCCCGGCGCAGGCGGCGCACCGGCAGCTCCGGCTGGGGGAGCGCGACGCCGGGTGGCGCGAGGCGGAGCTGGCCGTCGACCGGGCCAGCCGGCGCTTCGGCGCCGGTTCCGTTCGCCCGGCGGCGCTGGTGAGTGCCGATGACGACACGGTGGCACCGATGCCGCCCGGTCCAGCGCGGCCAACATGAGCCGTCGCGGGATTCGCCGCGGGGGAACTCGGAAAGTTCTCGTACCCGCCGCAGCGACCGGCTTTCGCGGTGGGCCGACCCCTCGTATCCTGAGGTCAGCTCGTTCCGGCTGGTCCGGTCAGCTGGTCGCACCCCTCGCACCCCTCGCACCGGTTCGGGGGCCGTCCATCGGGAGGAGGGCTGTGCCTCTCTCCGAGCACGAGCAGCGACTGCTCGACCAGATCGAGCGCGCCCTCTACGCCGAGGACCCGAAGTTCGCCACCTCCGTACGCGCCCGCGACCTGCGCAGTCACTACCGGCTGCGGATGGCACGCTCCACGGCGGCCTTCGTCGCCGGCCTGGTGCTGCTCTTCTCCGGCGTCATCTCCCGAGTCGTGGCGATCGGCGTACTCGGCTTCGTCGTGATGCTGGCGGCACTGCTGTTCGGGCTGACCAGCTGGCAGCGGTTGACCGGCCACCGGGACGCGCGCCCGGCCCGGCGGCGCTCTGACCCGAGCCCCAAGATCGGTCGCCCGTCGGTCATGACCCGCCTGGAGGAGCGCTGGCGGCGCCGCTGGGAAGAGCGCGGCCGGTAGGTCGGGTCCTTCCCAGCCGGCCGGGCTTACGCCCTACGCCGTCCCACAGCCGGCTGGGTCAGGCCGGCGAGCGCCGCAGCACCCGACCCCGCAGCCGGGCCACCGCCAGGTCGGCCGCGCCGAACGTGTCCGCCATGGTGCCGGCCGCCATACCGACCAGCGCCATGCTCGACCGCGGGACCAGCCGCACCTGCCAACGGCGGCCGGCGGTTGCCCGCGCGCGCAGGGCGGCTCGCGCCGAGCCGACCGCCGCCCGCAGGTCGCCGGCGTCGGCCGGCTGGCGTGAGTAGCGAGCCCGCTCCTCGGCTCCGACGAGCAGCCGCACCGCCTCCGCCGCAGCTCCGCTCAGACCGGCCCGGTGGATCAGGCCGCTGCCGGCGGCCCGCGGCGAGTCACTGCCTGCCCAGGCGTGACCGAAGTCGGACGCGTCGTCGCGCAGCTCCGCCCAGGCCGCGTGCGCGCGGCCAGCCGGTGAGGTTGCGGCCGCCCACCGGCGCCGGCGGACCA
>JBPCOX010000270.1:0-5384 GCA_050999825.1 Mycobacteriales bacterium | reverse complement strand
GTCGCCCTGGCGATGGCCGCTGGCCGGGGTGCCGGCGGTGCTGCGACCGTTCCAGCCGCCGCCTACGCCGTACGCCGCCGGGCATCGGGGCGTGGACCTTGCCGCACCGACCGGGGCGGCCGTGCTGTCGGCCGGCGACGGGGTCGTCGGCTACGCGGGATCGCTGGCCGGGCGGGGCGTCCTCACCGTGGTGCACGGGGCGCTGCGGACGACGTATGAGCCGGTGACCGCGCTCGTGCACGTCGGTCAACGAGTCGCCGCCGGTACGGCGATCGGGCGGCTCCAGCCGCCGAACGGTCACTGCGGCGTCGGGCGATCATGCCTGCACTGGGGGTTGCTGCGCGGCGAGGTCTATCTCGACCCGCTGGCGCTGCTCGGGCTGGCCCATTCGATCCTGCTGCCGCTCGGGGACCGACACCCAAGGGCAGAAGGCAGCCCACCACCTGTCGAGACCGGACCTGCGCGATCGATGGAGGGCACACCGGTTCCGGCCGCCGCCGCCACGTCCGGGCCGCCCACGGGCCCGCTGCCCGAGCGGCCACCGCCCTGGCTGCCGCTCGGAGGCACCGCGCTGCTGCTGGGGGCGGCCGGGCTGCTGCAGACCACCGGCCGATGGACGGGCCCTCGGAGCGGTTTCGACTAACTACGCTGGTCGTTGAGCTTGGCGCGGAGCTGCAGGACGGCCTTGGTGTGCATCTGGCAGATCCGGCTCTCGGTGACACCCAGAACCTGACCGATCTCGGCCAAGGTCAGGCCCTCGTAGTAATAGAGGGTCACGACGATCTTCTCGCGCTCGGGCAAGGTGTTGATCGACTTCGCGAGGAGGAACTTGGTCTCCTCGGACTCGAAGCTGAGCACCGGATCCTCGGCGCGGGTGTCCTCCAGGGTGTCCACCAACGCCATCTTGTCGCCGCGCTCACCGCCCGGGGACAGCAGCTCGTCGAGAGCCACCACGTTTACGAAGGACACCTGGCTGAAGATCGCGTGCAGCTCCTCCTGGGTGATACCCAGCTGCTCGGCGACCTCGGGCTCGGTCGGCGTGCGGTGCAGCCTCGCCTCGAGGGCAGCGTAGGCCCGTTCGACCTCGCGCGCCTTGTACCGCACGGAGCGAGGGATCCAGTCGATCGCCCGCAGCTCGTCGATGATCGCGCCGCGGATGCGGCTGATGGCGTAGGTCTCGAACTTGATGGCCCGGGTGATGTCGAACTTCTCGATTGCGTCGATCAAGCCGAAGAGGCCGGAGGACACCAGGTCGGCCTGCTCGGTGTTGGGCGGCAGGCCGACGCCGACGCGGCCGGCGACGTACTTGACCAACGGGGAGTAGTGGAGGATCAGCCGCTCCCGGACGCTCTTGTCGGCGGACTCCTTGTAGGAAAGCCACAGCGCCTCGAGCGCCCGCTCGACGTCCGTCTTCTCCAAAGCGGCGGTCTTCGCCGGGGTTGCCACCGCCTCCGCAGCCGGCTCCGCCGCCGACACGCTCCGGCGGAGGGGCGGGGTGCGAACCAGCCGCGTCGGCGCCTCGCCGGTGGCGCCGCCGTCGGGCGGCGTCATCCGGTCGAGCCTTTCGCCTTCACGCCCTGGGGTGCGCCTGATCATAAGTAGCCTTCAGTCGTTCGACGGATACGTGCGTGTAGATTTGCGTCGTTGATAGCGTAGCGTGACCGAGCAACTCCTGTACGCTTCTAAGGTCCGCTCCACCCTCCACCAGGTGCGTCGCCGCACTGTGCCGCAGACCGTGCGGACCAAGGTCGGGAGCCGCTGGCACCAACCGCAGGCGCTGGTGGACCAGGCGGCGTACCGCCCTGGGGTCGATCCGGCCGCCCCGCGCTCCGAGGAAGTATGCCGAGCCGCTCGCGGGCGTCGCCAGCGCGCGCCGACCGGCGTCCTCCCACTGCCGCACCGCCTTGGCAGCCGGTACGCCGAAAGGGATGCTTCGCTCCTTGGCGCCCTTGCCCAGCACCCGCACCACCCGGCGCTCCAGATCCAGGTCCCCCAGGTTCAGTGCGCACATCTCGCCGACCCGGATGCCCGTGGCGTAGAGCAGCTCCAGCATCGCTCGATCCCGCCACCCGACCGGGTCCTCCGCCGCCGCCGCCACCGCGAGCAGCCCCGCCGCCTCGTCCTGGCGAAGCACGTCGGGCAACCGGCGGTGCCCGCGCGGCGTCCCCAGAAAGACTCCGGGATCGGTGCCGAGGTCGCCGCGACGGACGAGGAACGCGGTGAAGGCCCGGGCGGCGGCGGCCCGCCGGGCGACCGTCGTGCGCGCCTTGCCGGTGCTGTGCTGCAGAGCCAGCCAGCTCCGCAGGACGCTCAGGTCGAGCCCCAGGAGCTCGCGGACCCCGGACCGGTCGGCGTGCCGCAGCAGGCTGGTCACGTCGGTCAGGTAGGCGCGCACACTGTGCGGTGACAGGCCCCGCTCGGCCCGCAGGTGGCGTTCGAAAGCGACCAGCCCGCCGGCAAGCAGGGGTGGGAGTGCGGAACTCTTCGTCGGGGCGGCCGCGGGCACGCCATCGAACGCTGCGGGTTCTCGGCCTCCGGGTCAAGCATCGCCGCCTTCCGGCGCGCCGGAAGATGCGGCGGAGCGGGCCTCCCGAGTCAGTCGCCAGCCGGTTTCGGCTCGCTCCACGAAGCCGGCCAGCTGCAACGCACCCAGGCTGCGCCGCACCGTCGGCTGGTCCACACCGGCCGTGACGGCGATCCGGGCCGGCCCGACGGCGCGAAGAGCCGGTACCGCCTCCAGCACCCGGCTGGCGTCGGGGCCGAGCCCGTCCCGCGCCTGGACCGGGCCGACGACCGGTGGTGCCAGATCCGCACCGATGCGGCCGATGCGGTCGAGCACCTCCGCAGCAGAGGTCACCAGCGTGGTGTCCGGCTCTCGCAGCAGGGCGTGGCAGCCGGCGGACATGGCGGAGGTCACGGGCCCGGGCACTGCCATGACGGCTCGGCCCAGGTCCCGGGCATGCCGGGCCGTGCTCAGAGCGCCGCTGCGGGCCGCCGCCTCGACGACTACGGTGCCCGCGGTCAGCGCCGCGATCACGCGGTTGCGGACCAGGAACCGGTGCCGCATCGGGGCGCAGCTCGGTGGGAACTCGCTGAGGATCAGGCCCTCCTCGGCCACCCGGCCGAAGAGCGACTCGTGGCCGCGCGGGTAGGCGACATCCACGCCGCACGCGAGCACGACGACGGTCGAACCACTCGTCGCCAGGGCACCGCGGTGAGCGGCCGCGTCGATCCCGTAGGCGCCGCCGGAGACCACCGTGCAGCCGCGCTCCGCCAGCTCGGCACCCAGCTCACCGGCTACATGTGCGCCGTAACCGGTTGCGGCTCGGGAGCCCACCACGGCGGCCGCGCGCAGCGTCGTCCGCCGGAGGTCGACCGGACCGCGCGCCCACAGCGCCAGCGGAGCGCCCAGGTCCGTGGCGTCCAGGTCGGCGACCGAGTCCGGCCACTCCGGATCGCCGGGGCACAGCAACCGGCCGTTGCGGCGGTGGAGTGCATGCAGGTCACGGTCCGGCTCGGTCGCCGCCACTCGAGCCAGCAGGTCGGGCGGCGCGGGTTCTCCCGTCGGCCAGACCTGCGCCTTCAGCGCCTGCCACACGACGGCGGCGCCGTAGTGACCGACACGCTCGAGCAGGTCCGCCCGGCCGGGCTCGGACACCCGGGTGAGCGCCGCCCGGGCCAGCCGGTCGGAATCGGGAACCTCGGCAGTCGCGCTCACGCCGCACCCTCCATCCGCAACAGAAGCGCCTCGTGCACGTGGTCGGCGCTGGGCCGGTCCACCTCGTCGAGATCCGCGACCGTCCACGCAACGCGCAGGACACGGTCGAGACCGCGCGCGCTCAGCTGCCCACAGATCACGCCCTTCTCGACGACCGCGCGACCCGCCGGCGTGGGAGCGAAGCGGGTGCGCAGCTCGCGGCCCGGAACCTCGCTGGTGGTGCGCCAGGGCGTACCGGCCAGCCGGGCGGTGGCCCGCTCCCGGGCGGAGCCGACCCGAGCCGCCACTGTCGCGGTCGGCTCCACGAGGTGGCGGTCGGCCAGCAGCTCGTGCCGACCGACCGGCAGCAGCTGGACGCGGAGGTCGATCCGGTCGAGGAGCGGGCCGGAGAGGCGGCCGAGGTAGCGGCGGCGAGCGTTCGCCGTACAGGTGCACTCGCTCGCCGACCCGGCGGCGTTGGCGCACGGACAAGGGTTGGCCGCGAGCACCAGCGTGAAGCGAGCCGGATAGCGGGCGGTGCCGCCCGCCCTCGAGATCACCACCTCGCCGCTCTCCAGCGGCTGCCGCAGGGCGTCGAGCGCCCCCGGCGCGAACTCGGGTGCCTCGTCCAGGAACAGCACGCCGCGATGGGCGAGCGAGGCGGCCCCGGGGCGGGCCAGCCCGCTGCCGCCACCGATGAGTGCCGCCACGGTCGCGGTGTGATGCGGCCCGCAGTACGGCGGCACCAACACCAGCGGGCTCCCTGGGGGCAGCGTGCCGGCGACCGAGTGCACCGCGGTGACCTCGAGTGCCGACTCGCGGTCCAGCGGCGGCAGGACCCCGGGCAACCGCTCGGCCAGCATGGTCTTGCCCGCACCCGGCGGCCCGCAGAGGAACAGGTGGTGGCCCCCGGCCGCCGCCACCTCGACGGCGCGCCGGCCTTCGGGTTGTCCCACCACGTCGGCCAGGTCGAGGTCGCGACCGGGACCCGGGCGGACGCTGTCGGCTGGCGGACCGACGGCCTCCGCAGCGGGCCCCTCGCCGGTCGGGGGCTCGCCGCGCAGCAGCGCGATCAGACCCGTCAAGCTGGTCACGGCATCCACCGCCAGGGTCGGCACCAGGGCCGCCTCCGCGGCATTGTCGCGGGCCACCACCACCCGGTCGATGCCAGCGGCAGTGGCGGCCAGCACGGCCGGCAGCACTCCGCGCACCGGCCGGACGCGGCCGTCGAGACCGAGCTCGCCCAGGAGCACCCGGCCGGCCAGCGCGTCGGCCGGCAGGACGCCGGCCGCGGCCAGGATCGCGGCTGCGATGGCGAGGTCGAAGCCGCTTCCGCGCTTCGGCAACGACGCCGGCGAGAGGCCAACGGTGATCTTCCGGTTCGGCCAGCTGTGGCCGCTGTTGACCACTGCCGCGCGGATCCGGTCCCGTGCCTCCTGCAGCGAGGCGTCGGGCAGACCGATCAACGTCAGGCCGGGCAGGCCCTGCGCCAGGTCCACCTCGACCTCGACCAGGTGCCCCTGCACGCCGACCAGCGACACCGACCAGGCTCGAGCCAGACTCATCAGAACGCCGCCGGCAGATGCTCGACCGCAGCCGCTCCACGGGGTTGACGAACCACGCTGACGACGTCGAAACGCAGCTCACAGTAGGGCGGCCGGCGCTGGGCGAGATAGCGGCCGGCCAA
>JBPCOX010000257.1:0-3728 GCA_050999825.1 Mycobacteriales bacterium | reverse complement strand
GGCGTTCGACGTGAACACGATGAACGGCTCGCGAGTGACGCCGAAGACGGCGGGAATCGAGTCGACCGCGAAGATGACGTTGGTGAGCGCGATCACCACCATGACCAGCGCGAGTGGGGTCAGCAGGCGGCGCCCGTCGACCCGGGCCACCAGCTTGTCGCCGTGGTACTCCCCGGTCGCGGGAAGCACCCGTTGCACCAGCTTGACGACCTTGTTCTCGGCGAGGTTCGGCTCCTCGTTGCGGTGCATCGCCAGCCGGACCCCGGTGATGATCAGGAACGCCCCGAAGACGTAGATGATCCAGTGGATGGCGTCCAGCAGCGCCACACCGCCGGCGATGACCAGCCCCCGCAGGACAAGCGCCCCGACGACGCCGAACAGCAGCACCTTGTACTGGTAGGCGATCGGGACGGCGAAAGCCGACATGATCAACACGAACACGAACAGGTTGTCGACGGACAGGCTCTCCTCGACCAGGTAGCCGGCCAGATACTGCCCGGCGAAGTTGCCGCCATAGAGGATCCAGATGAGCACCGTGAAGCCGAGACCTGCACCGACGTAGAGGCCGGCCCAGCGGCCCGCCTCCCCGATGCTGACCTCGTGCGGGTTGCGGGCGACCAGGAAGAGGTCGATCAGCAACAGTGCGGCGAGGCCGCCTATGGTGGCGACCCAGGCCCAGAGCGGGACGTTCAACGAGGGTTCCTCCGGCACGACGAGTTACGGCCAGAGGTCTCTCCCAGCCCTGCAGACCAGGGCCGGCGGCGCCGGGCTCGAAGGCCGTGATGACGACGCCGCCGCGCGGGGATACTCCCCTCCAGAGTTCCTGACCAGGTTACCCGCCAGCGTCGCTGGCGGGAACGCCCGGTTCTCGCCGCAGGCCGGCCAGCACATCCTCGACGGTCGCGGAGCGGTCGAGCGCCTCCAACGGCGTACCCCCGAGCGGCGTGGCGGCGGCGTACGCGTAGAGGGCGGCCACCCCCTCGAACAGCTCGGGCGGCAAGCCGACGCCGCCTTGGGTACGCGAGATCTCGCGCATCTCGTCGACGAAACGCCACGCCTTCGCCGCGGCCACCGCGACATCGGTGTGCCAGTGCGGCACGTCCTCCGGCCACTCCCGGGCGACGTCGGCGACGAACTGCTCCCGTACGCCGTGCACCTCCGCGGTCAGCAGCGCCGCCAGGACCAAGGCCTTGACCCCCTTGTACATCGACGCGGTGCACATCTTCAGCGCGGAGGCGGCGCCCACGGGCGCGTCGAGAACGACGACGTCGAGCCAGGGGCTCGACAGCGCGGCGAAGCTCCGAGCCCGCGGGCCCGACACGTAGACCGTGGCCGGCTCGCCTCCCGCCCGCGGCGGTGACGCGGAGATGGAGCCGTCGACCACCGGGCAGCCGGCCGACCCCAAGACTGCCGCCACCTTCGCCATCGTCGGCGGTGAGACCGCGTTGAGGTCGGCGACCACCGGCGCGACCCCGGCGCGGCGCGCGGCGGTCGCAAGGGACTGGGCGGCGGCGACCGCGCTGCCCGGTGGTACGACGGACACGACGAGGTCGCTGGCACCCACCAGCTGCTCCAGCGTGAAGACCGTCCCCAGCCTGGCCTCGGTGGCCAGGTCGCGCGTGCGTGGACTGCGACCGGTCAGGCAGGTCAGCACGCTCTGCCCCCCGGCCAGCCAGTTGGCGCCCAGGGCACTACCCATGGCGCCGGCCCCGACCAGACCGATCGTCGTCATGGCCCGATGCTAGCCTCGTGGATCATGAACTCGGCCGGGCGCCCAAGATGCAGGCGGCGCCGATGAGCGGGCCGGCGTCACGACACCCCAACGCCGAGCGGGTGCAGGCAGCGCTGGCAGCGGCCGGATCCACGGCTCGCGTGCGCGAGCTGGCCGAGAGCACCCGAACCGCCGACGAGGCGGCCACTGCGCTCGGCGTCGAGGTGAGCCAGATCGCCAAGTCGCTGGTGTTCCTGGCCGACGGCGAGCCGGTGCTCGTGGTGGCGAGCGGCACCGACCGGGTGGACACCGCGGCACTCGGCCAGGCGCTCGGCGGCAGGCGGATCACTCGCGCAAACGCCGAGGCGGTACGCGCCGCCACCGGCTACCCCGTCGGTGGGGTCAGCCCGGCCGGCCTCCCGCCGCAGCTGCCGGTTCTGGTCGACTCGGCGCTGAGCCGGTACGCGGTGGTCTACGCCGCAGCCGGTACGCCGCACGCGGTCTTCCCGACCTCGTACGACGAGCTGCTCCGTCTCACCCGCGGCAAGCCGAGCGAGGTGCGGGTCGAGGGGTAGCCGACCTCAGCCGACGCCGGCGGCCGCCATGCCGCGCAGCTCGCGCTTGAGCTCGGAGATCTCGTCACGCAGCCGCGCTGCCAGCTCGAACTGCAGCTCGGTGGCTGCTGCGTGCATCTGGTCGCTGAGCTGCTGGATCAGGAGTGCGAGCTCCGCTCGCGGCATGCCGGCCAGCTGGGCGGCGTGCCGGCCGGCCGTCTCGCCGCCGCGACCCCCTCGGGACGAGAGCCCCGGCACCGGCGTCTTGCCGCGGCTCTGCTGCCGCCCCGCGCCGCCGATCATCTCCCCGTTGGCCGCCGCGTCGCGGATCACGTCGTCGAGGATGTCGGCGATCCGCTTGCGCAACGGCTGCGGGTCGACGCCGCGCTCGACGTTGTAGGCGACCTGCTTCTCGCGCCGTCGGTTGGTCTCCTCGATCGCCTTGCGCATCGAGGGCGTCACCGCGTCGGCGTACATGTGTACCTCGCCGGACACGTGCCTGGCCGCGCGGCCGATCGTCTGCACCAGCGAGGTACCGGAGCGCAGGAACCCCTCCTTGTCGGCATCGAGGATCGAGACCAGCGAGACCTCGGGCAGGTCGAGGCCCTCGCGCAGCAGGTTGATGCCGACCAGCACGTCGTACTCCCCGAGGCGCAGCTCCTTGAGCAGCTCGATGCGGCGCAGCGTGTCTACCTCGCTGTGCAGGTAGCGCACCCGAATGCCCAGCTCGAGGAGGTAGTCGGTGAGGTCCTCGGCCATCTTCTTGGTCAGCGTGGTGACCAGCACCCGCTCGTCGCGCTCGGCCCGGACGCGGATCTCGTGCACGAGGTCGTCGATCTGGCCCTTGGTCTGTTTCACGACCACCTGCGGGTCGACCAGGCCGGTCGGCCGGATGATCTGCTCGACCACGCCGCGGCCGCGGGAGAGCTCGTAGGGGCCGGGGGTCGCCGACAGGTAGACGGTCTGCCCGATGCGCTCGAGGAATTCCTCCCACTTCAGCGGCCGGTTGTCCATCGCGCTCGGCAGCCGGAACCCGTGGTCGACCAGGGTGCGCTTGCGGCTCATGTCGCCCTCGTACATGCCGCCGATCTGCGGCACGGTCACGTGCGACTCGTCGATCACTAGCAGGAAGTCCTCGGGGAAGTAGTCGAGCAGCGTGTTGGGCGCGGTGCCGGGAGCGCGCCCGTCGATGTGCCGGGAGTAGTTCTCGATGCCGGAGCAGAAGCCGACCTGACGCATCATCTCGACGTCGTAGGTCGTGCGCATCCGCAGCCGCTGCGCCTCGAGCAGCTTGCCCTGCCGCTCGAGCTCGGCCAGCCGGTCGGTCAGCTCGACCTCGATGCCGGCGATCGCCCGCTCCATGCGCTCGGGCCCGGCGACGTAGTGGGTGGCGGGGAAGACGAACAGCGAGTCACTCTCGCGAACCACCTCACCGGTGAGCGGATGGAGCATCATGAGCCGCT
>JBPCOX010000247.1:0-3651 GCA_050999825.1 Mycobacteriales bacterium | reverse complement strand
AGACGCTCGCCACGATCACCCTGCAGAACTACTTCCGGCTCTACGACAAGCTCGGCGGCATGACCGGTACGGCGATGACCGAGGCCGCCGAGTTCTCCCAGATCTACAAGCTCGGCGTCGTACCGATTCCGACCAACCGGCCGATGGTCCGCCGGGACGAGGCCGACGTCGTCTACAAGACCGAGGATGCGAAGTACACCTCGGTCGTCGACGACATCGCCGAGCGTTACGAGCGCGGCCAGCCGGTCCTGGTCGGAACGGTCAGTGTCGAGAAGTCAGAGCTGCTCTCCGACCTGCTCTCCAAGCGGGGCATCGCGCACGAGGTGCTCAACGCGAAGTTCCACGAGAGGGAGGCGCAGATCGTGGCCCAGGCGGGCCGCCGCAGCGCGGTCACCGTGGCAACGAACATGGCCGGTCGCGGCACCGACATCATGCTCGGCGGCAACCCGGAGTTCCTGGCGGCCGCCGAGTTGCGCAACCGCGGGCTGTCGCCGGTCGATGACCCGGATGACTACGAGGCGGCCTGGCCGGACGCGCTCGACAAGGCGCAGACCGCGGTCGAGGCCGAGCACGGCGAGGTGGTCGGTCTCGGTGGACTCTACGTGCTGGCCACCGAGCGGCACGAGTCGCGCCGCATCGACAACCAGCTGCGCGGGCGGTCCGGCCGGCAGGGGGACCCGGGGGAGTCGCGGTTCTACCTTTCGCTCGGCGACGACCTGATGCGGCTCTTCAACGCCAACGCCGTTGAGTCGATCATGGACCGGCTGAACATCCCGGAGGACGTGCCGATCGAGTCCAAGATCGTCACCCGGGCGATCCGGTCGGCGCAGACCCAGGTCGAGACGCAGAACTTCGAGATCCGCAAGAACGTGCTCAAGTACGACGAGGTGCTCAACAAGCAGCGCACCGTCATCTACGACGAGCGCCGCCGCGTCCTCGAGGGCGCCGACCTGCACGAGCAGGTGCGCCACATGATCGACGACGTCGTCGGTGCCTACGTCAGCGCCGCGACGAGCGAGGGCTACTCGGAGGACTGGGACCTCGAGCAGCTCTGGACCGCGCTGCGCACCCTGTATCCGGTCGCCGTGACCGCGGCCGAGCTCGACGAGCGAGCCGGCGGCGCCCTGTCCACCGAGTTCCTTGCGGAGGAACTCAAGGCCGACGCGCATGCGGCGTACGACCGGCGCGAGGAGTCCCTCGGCGCGGAGGTCACCCGCGAGCTCGAGCGCAGGGTGGTCCTCTCGGTGCTCGACCGCAAGTGGCGCGAGCACCTCTACGAGATGGACTACATGCAGGAGGGCATCGGGCTGCGCGCGATGGGCCAGCGCGACCCGCTGGTGGAGTACCAGCGCGAGGGCTTCGAGCTCTTCGCCGCGATGCTGGACGCGATCAAGGAGGAGTCCGTCGGCTTCCTCTTCAACCTCGAGGTCACGGCAGAACCGCCGGCCGAGGCCCAGCCGGCACCGGCGCTGCCGGTGGGCGTGGCCGCCGAGCCGGTGGCCTCGGGTGCGCCGGCCGCGTTTGTGACGGAGTCGAGCACCGAGGCCGAGCCGGTCGCCTCCGAGGAGCATCGCCAGGTCGCCGAGGTGCTCTCGCCCGGCCTGACTCCACCGCGGCGTCCGTCCCGGCTGCAGTACTCCGCTCCGACCGTCGACGGCGAGGGCGGCGTGACGCGCAGCGCAGGGCCGTCGTCGGCGACCGCGGTCGGGGAGGGGGCTCGCCCCGGTCAGGCCGTCGGGTCCGACACCCCGCGCAACGCGCCGTGCCCGTGCGGGTCGGGCAAGAAGTACAAGCGCTGCCACGGCGATCCCCGCAACCGCTAACACAACTTGCCCGCGTCACGCCACTACGTCGGACGGCGGCCTCGGTTACTGGTTGCGCCGCTGCGCCGTGCATTGTCCGACCGCCGCCGAGCAGGACACTACGACTAACAAGGTGGAGACGGCGGCGGCGGCGGGCACGCCGCCAGTCTGGCGCAGCGGCAGGCGGGCACCGGACCTAGGCGAGATGCAGCGCGGTGCACTGCCACCGGCCGTCGAGCCCCTCGATGCCCAGCGCCAGTGCCCGAACCCGGCGGTCGCGCTCGATGAGCGCGCAGACCTCGGCCACGCCGTCCGCGGGCTCGCTGACGTGCAGCGAGCGGACGACATCCGTGGGCGGCAGGCGTGCGAAGACGGCTCGCGCCCGCGCCGCCCGCGTCGCCGAGCGCTGCAGGTCGTAGTAGACGCCCGCGGTCGTCCACCGAGCGAGCTGCGCCGCCGGCCGGTCACCGGAAACCTCATCACAGCTGAACCAGCCGGCCCGCCCACGGTCGCGGTGCGCCAGGGGGTGCTGGACCGAGTGCTCGGTCGGCGTGCACGGATCTCCCCGACCGGGAGCCACCAGCCGCAGCGGGGCGGGAGCCTCTGGTACCGCCGGCACCCCAGAAGGCAGCGGAAAGGACAGCGCGAGCGACCCCTCCGTGAGCGGGGCCGGCAGCGCGGCCGCTGCCTCGTCGCCGTACGGCGGTTCGAGCGCTCGGGCCGGCACCCGGCGAACCGCCAGTCGGACGAGGGGTCGGTCCGGTTGTTCTGTAGCGGTCATTCCAGGCTCCAATCCGGGTTTGGTGCCGGTCAGCGGGGTGGCAGCAGGCGCTGGCCGGGAAACAAGAGATCGGGGTCCGGGCCGAGACGTCCCGGTTGAGGGCGTACAACGTGGCCATGCCGCGGCGATCTGGAGGTCGCTGGTGTGCGGGCCGTCGGGGCGAGCAACGTCGTGATCCCGGCGCTCAACGTCGTGCTGATCCTGGCGATGCGCGGACTGTCTGTGGTTGACCAAGATCTCCCCGAGCCGATCTGCATGACCAGCGACTGCACGGTGGGTGTTCCTTGCGCAGTTCAGTCTGAACCTGCTTACAGCGCCCGAGACCGTCGTCTACCAGTTTCACGTGTCTGCCTCCATCTTGTCGCGAGAGGGTCGCGCGGAGGTCGTAGGCGTAGCCAGCTAGTTCGGGTCGACCCAGCGGCGGCCCGCAGCGGGTGTGTTGACTCCATCAGTCGACGCAGAACGTACCGCACAAGCCTCTTCTCCCGCGTGAGCTCGTCGGCAAACACAAGGCGCTCCGTGAAGGCAGAAATGAACAGATCGCGGTCGGGTTGACGTCGACTGCGAGCGTCTTGCAACTGGCCGATGACATCAATCCGAGCTACAGAATCGGCCGCCCAGGTAATCTCCCTTGCGTATCGAGCATACATTTCTGACACGCCGCCACTGCTGCTGAGCTGCCCTATTGCGGTGAACTTGAAGTGAAAACGCTCAATCGTCTCAAGGGCCTTCAGGATTGGCGGTAGGCGAAGCCGATTCAGGGCTCTTCGCCATCAAGCGTGGTGACCGCATGACGACACGGCGCTCCGCCTGGGCCTGAGAAACAGCCTGGGGCCTCACGATCCGGTGTGCAGACACGGACATCAGGAGGCCCCAGGTGCAAAGCGAGGTTACTGCGGCGACGGCGATGCTGGGCTTGCCCGGCTTCCGGTTGTTGGCCTGGTCGGAGCTCGACGGCGACCTCGAGCAGGCGATCGAGACCACCGCAGCCGAGGACTTCTGCCGCGGCTGTGGCGTCGTGGCCCAGCTGCACGACCGGCGGGTGGTGCGCCTGCGCGACCTGCCCAG
>JBPCOX010000244.1:0-2709 GCA_050999825.1 Mycobacteriales bacterium | reverse complement strand
CCCTTCTCCCGGAGATAGGACATCGCCTTGTCCATGTCGCCGTCGTTCTCGGTCAGCGCCTTCTTGACGTCCATCATGCCGGCACCGGTGAGCTCGCGAAGCTTCTTGATGTCCGCGGCGGTGAAGTCGGCCATCGGGTTGTCGTCCTCTTCTGTGGGTGCGTAGGAGCGGTCAGCCGGTCGTGGTGGCGTCGGTCGACGCCGGACCGGCTGGCTCGGGCTGCGGCTCGGCCGCATCGCCCGGCGTCGGCGGCGGTTCCGCGGCGGCGACGGGTGGGCCCGCTGCGGGCCCGTCGGCAGGCGCGGCCTCGACGGGTGGGACCTCCGCCGGCGAAGCCGCGTCGGACGGGACATCGGGGACAGCGGCGGCGACGGGTGGGCCCGCTGCGGCCGGCTCCGCCGGCTCGCCCGGCGTACCCGCCGCCGAGTCGGAGGGAGCCAGCAGCTCCCGTTCCCAGTCGGCGAGCGGCTCGTCTCCGCCTAGCTGGCCGGGCTCCGGCTTCTCGTCGTCGCGACCGGCGCCGGCGCGCGCAATGAGCCCCTCGGCGACCGCGTCGGCGATCACGCGGGTGAGCAGGCTCACGCTGCGGATCGCGTCATCGTTGCCCGGGATCTTGTAGTCGACCTCGTCCGGGTCGCAGTTGGTGTCCAAGATCGCAACGACGGGAATGCCGAGCTTGCGGGCCTCGCCGACGGCGATGTGCTCCTTCTTGGTGTCCACGATCCAGATGGCGCTGGGCACCCGGCCCATGTCCCGGATTCCACCGAGGGTGCGCTGCAGCTTCTCCCGCTCGCGGGAGAGGACCAGCGACTCCTTCTTGGTGCGCACGGTGTCGCCGCCGGTCTGCTCGATCGTCTCGAGCTCCTTGAGCCGTTGGAGGCGCTTGTGCACCGTCGAGAAGTTCGTGAGCATGCCGCCGAGCCAGCGCTGGTTGACATAGGGCATGCCCACCCGGGTGGCCTGCTCGGCGATTGCTTCCTGTCCCTGCTTCTTGGTCGCGACGAACAGGATGCTGCCGCCGTGGGCGACGGTCTCCTTGACGAACTCGTACGCCGAGTCGATGTAGCCGAGAGACTGCTGCAGGTCGATGATGTAGATGCCGTTGCGCTCGGTGAAGATGAAACGCTTCATCTTCGGGTTCCACCGCCGGGTCTGATGCCCGAAGTGGACGCCGCTCTCGAGCAGCTCCCGCATGGTTACGACAGCCATGCCGTGCCCTTCTTTGCCCGTCCCGGCAGGTGCCGGTCGGGCGCTCGGTTGTCGCGACCGCCGGGTGGCGTCCGCCCTGACGCCCGCACCGGCGTACCGCACCGGGCGAGAAACCCGGGACCGAGGGGCCGGCCCGCTCTTGGGGAGCGGAAGAGGGCGTGCGAAGTCGGTCCGGCGATCCGGACCGCTGCCGGCAGTGTACGCCGTCGCTGCCAGACTCCGGACGGCAGCCGATCACCGCAGCCGGAGGCTGACCGACTCGACGGCGTGGTCAGCTCCCTTGCGCACGATGAGGTCGGCGCGGTCGTGCGTGGGGGCGATGTTCTCCCGCAGGTTGACGGCGTTGATGGTGTCCCAGATGTGCTCGGCGGTAGCGACCGCCGAGCCGTCGGACAGGCCGGCGTACCGGCGGAAGTAGGACCGCGGGTCGGCGAAGGCGGTACGCCGCAGCTCGAGGAAGCGCTCGACGTACCACCGGCGCAGGTCGGTCTCCGCCGCGTCGACGTAGACGGTGAAGTCGAGCAGGTCGGAGACGAACAGGCCACCGTCGCGGCGGGCGACCGGAGGCTGGAGCAGGTTCAGGCCTTCAACGATCACGATGTCGGGCCGGCGGAGCACCTGCCGCCCACCCTTGCGGACGTCGTAGGCCACGTGGTCATAGACCGGTGCCGGAACCTCTTCGGCACCAGAGCGCAGTGCCAGCAGAAAGCGGATCAACGCCTTCCTGTCGTAGCTCTCCGGGAAGCCCTTGCGCGGGAGCAGCCGCCGCTGCTCCAGCGTCAGGTTGGGCAGCAGGAAGCCATCGGTCGTGACGATGTCGACAACGACCGAGCCGGTGCCGAGAAGCGCCTGCAGGATCCGCGCCGTCGTACTCTTGCCGGCGGCCACGCTGCCGGCCAGGCCGAGGACGAACGGCCGACGCTCCGCCGGCCGGCCGAGGAAGTCGGCGGTGGCCGCGGCCAGATCCAGGCCGGCCGAGCGCTGAACCCGGACCAGCTGGCTGAGCGGGCGGTAGACCTCGTCCACCTCGTTCAGCCCGACCGGCTCGTTGCGGCCGCGCAACCGGTCGAGCTCGGCGGCGTCGACCGGCGGCGGCTCTGCCGGTCCGAGCCGGACCCACTGCGAGCGCGCAAAGACGGTGCGTGGAGCGCCGTTCACCCGCCCCTCCCATCGGTCTGTGCACATCTTTGCCGCCTCCACAGAACTCCCTGCGCGCCTGTCCTGGCGCTCCGCTCCCGGTCAGGCTGTCGACAGCGACCCCGCGAGAGGAGGAAGGCCATGCGTTCGTGCTGGCGGGTCCGGCGGCGGTTGCCCGCGGTCGTGGTACTCAGCCTGGTGGCCCTGTGGCCGGCTCCGGCGCTGGCCGCGTCGTCGTCGCCCTGGCGATGGCCGCTGGCCGGGGTGCCGGCGGTGCTGCGACCGTTCCAGCCGCCGCCTACGCCGTACGCCGCCGGGCATCGGGGCGTGGACCTTGCCGCACCGACCGGGGCGGCCGTGCTG
>JBPCOX010000045.1:0-6276 GCA_050999825.1 Mycobacteriales bacterium | reverse complement strand
CGCGCCGACCTCGGCGTACTTGCCCTGGTCGACGACAAGGGTCGCCGGGTGCTGGTGCCGGCGGACAAGCTCGCCTACGTCGAGATCGCCGACAGCGAGACGCGCCGTGTCGGCTTCGGTGCCATGTGACTTGTGTGGTTGAGTGCAACCCGGCAGGGAACAAGAGCGCCAACTGAAATCCGTCGAGCAGGAGGACTCCCCATGATCGGCCTGATCATTGGTTACATCATCATCGGTCTGATCGTCGGGGCTCTGGCCCGGCTCGTGATCCCGGGCCGCCAGGACATGGGCATCGGAATCACGATCGCGCTCGGGGTCGTCGGTGCCGTTGTTGGTGGCCTGATCACCCGGGCGATCGTTGGCGACGGCCACAAGTGGATCTCGCTCCTCGTCTCCGTAGCCGTAGCCGCATTGCTGGTCTATCTCTTCTCGAGCATGGGGAGCCGCAACAAGGCTCGCATCTGACGTCGAGGTGACGAAAGCCGCCGCCGTGCGGGGCGGCGGCTTTCGCGTCTGGACCCTGCCGAGCTCAGCCGGACAGCCCCAGAGCCGCCATGCGTCGGAAGTGCGCGTCGGTCAGCCGAGCCAGCAGCTGCCCGACCTCGGCCAGGTCGCCACGGCCCCCGACGATCAGCCGGGCCAGCGCGTCGCGGTCGGCGGCCACCCGCTGCGCCGAGGTCAGGGCCTCGCCCACCAGCCGCCGTGCCCACAGCGCCAGCCGACCGGCCAGCGCCGGTTCCGCTGCGATCGCGGTCCGGACCCGCTCCACGGCGAAGGCGGCGTGGCCGGTGTCGGCCAGCACCTCCAGAACCAGCTCCCTGGTGGTCTCGTCCACGTAGGCCGCCACCTCCCGGTAGAAGTCGGCTGCGATGCCGTCGCCGACGTAGGCCTTGACCAGCCCCTCCAGCCAGTCGCCGGGTGCGGTGGAGTCGTGAAATGTGTCCAGTGTCGCGACGAAGGGCTCCATGGCGGCGTCGGGGTCCACACCCATCTCGGTCAGCCGGTCCTGCAGCCGGCGGAAGTGCCCGAACTCGGCGACCGCCATCCCGCCCAGGGCGGCCTTGTCGGCCAGGGTCGGGGCGAACCGGGCGTCGTCCGCGAGCCGCTCGAAGGCGGTCAGCTCGCCGTACGCCAGAACACCCAGCAGGTCGCGCACCGCCGGCTGGACCTCCCCGGGGCGCAGGCGGGCAGCCGGCTGGGTCACGAGCGCGCACCCTACTCAACACGGGTAGGTCGCCACGCTCACCCGGCTGCGGCGGAGGTCGTCGGCCCGAGGTGATCCGGCAGGTAGACTGACGAGGTCATCGCGGAGCGACCGCCCTGCCTATTGCGCCCGGACCGGGGACCCCTCGGCGACGAGGTGCGGCACCGGAGGCGGCATCCGCCGTTCGAGAGGCAACGTACTGAGCACCTTCTCCTCACTCGGGGTACGCCCGGAGACCGTCGACGCGCTGGGCGCGCTCGGCATCACCGAACCCTTCGCCATCCAGACGTTGGCGATACCGCTCGCGCTGGAAGGCCACGACCTCATCGGCCAGGCCCGCACCGGCACCGGCAAGACCCTGGCCTTCGGCGTCCCGCTGCTGCAGCGGGTGACCGTCCCTGGCCACGGCCCACCTCAGGCGCTGGTCGTGGTGCCCACCCGAGAGTTGTGCGTCCAGGTCTCGGGCGACATCACCGCCGCCGGGCGGACCCGGTCGGTCCGCGTCCTGCCGGTGTACGGCGGGCGCGCCTACGAGCCACAGGTCGAGGCGCTGCGCGCCGGCGTCGAGGTCGTCGTCGGTACGCCGGGCCGGCTGCTCGACCTGGCCCGCCAGGGTCATCTCAACCTCCGCTCGGTGCAGATGCTGGTCCTGGACGAGGCCGACGAGATGCTCGACCTGGGCTTCCTGCCGGACGTGGAGCGGATCCTGGCCCTGACCGGCAGCGACCGGCAGACCATGCTGTTCTCAGCCACCATGCCGGCACCGATCGTGGCCCTGAGCCGGCGCTACCTGCGGCAGCCGACCCACGTGCGGGCGGAGCAGCCGGACGAGCAGAGCCTGGTCCCGACCACCTCGCAGCACGTCTTCCGCGCCCACGCGATGGACAAGGCCGAGATGCTGGCCCGGATACTGCAGGCATCGGGGCGAGGCCTGACCATGGTGTTCTGCCGCACCAAGCGGACCTGCGCCAAGGTCGCCGAGAACCTGGTGGAGCGGGGCTTCGCGGCCGCCGCGGTGCACGGTGACCTCGGTCAGGGGCAGCGCGAGCAGGCGCTGCGGGCATTTCGCAGCGGAAAGGTCGACGTGCTCGTCGCCACCGATGTCGCGGCTCGCGGAATCGACGTCAAGGAAGTCACCCACGTGATCAACTACCAGTGTCCAGAGGACGAGAAGGTCTACCTGCACCGCACCGGTCGCACCGGGAGGGCCGGTGAGCCGGGCATCGCGGTCACCTTCGTCGACTGGGACGACCTGCCGCGCTGGAAGCTCATCAACGACGCCCTGCGGCTGCCGTTCCCAGATCCGCCGGAGACCTACTCCACCTCGGAGCTGCTCTACGAGTCGATGGACATCCCCACCGGCGCGACGGGGCGGCTGCCCCGGGGGCAGCGGGTGCGGGCGGGGCTCGGCGCCGAGGGGATCGAGGACCTCGGCGAGACCGGCCGCTTCCGCGCCCGCCCGGTGGACAGGGACGCCGGCAGCGCCGGTTCCGGTTCCGGTGATGGCGGCGCATCCCGGCGACCGCGGATCCGCCGGCGCACCCCCGGCACCACGGCTGCCGCGACCGGTGCAGGTCCGGACCTGGCGCTCGCGGGCGGACCGAGCTCCCCGGCAGAGCCGGCGGCAGCGGTGCGCCGACGGCGACGGAGCCGGGGGGGCCGCGGCCGGGACACGGCCGGGAGGCAGAACAGCGGTACCGCCGACGGCCAGCAGGCCGACACCGCCTGACCAGGCTCGATGCGGCTGCTGCTGCTCGCCGACACGCATCTGCCGCGGCGGGCCAAGGACCTGCCGGCGGCGGTCTGGGCCGAGGTGGAACGGGCCGATGTCGTCGTGCATGCGGGGGACTGGGTCGAGGAGGCTGCGCTGGATGCCCTGGAGCGGCGGGCGCACCGCCTGGTAGCGGTCTACGGCAACAACGACGGCCCCCCGCTGCGGGCCCGGCTTCCCGAGGTGGCACGGCAGGTCCTCGACGGCGTACGGCTGGCGGTGGTGCACGAGACGGGACCGGCTGTGGGGCGGGAGCGGCGCTGCGCCGAGCGGTTCCCCGACGCGGACGTCCTGGTCTTCGGGCACAGCCACATCCCATGGGACTCGACGACGGCGAGCGGGTTGCGGCTGCTCAACCCGGGCTCGCCGACCGACCGGCGCAGCCAGCCCGCGTGCACCTGCATGACCGCGGACATCGTCAACGGCGTGCTGGCCGGCGTCCGGCTGATGGCCCTGCCCCCTCGGGAGCCCCGCCGGCCTATCCTGTCCGGCAGTCCGAAGCCGAGCTTCCGTGGAGCCCGCCCGTGAGCCAGCCCTACGTCGAGCTGCCGGCCGCGTCGTCGGCGGCTCGCCTCGACGCGCCGGGTGGGCCGCTGGCCGTGCTGGACGTCGCACCGCGGGAGCGCTCCGGCGCGAGCGTGCTGCTGGTGCCCGGCTTCACCGGCAGCAAGGAGGACTTCGCCGCGGTGCTCGCCCCGATGGCGGACGCCGGGCACCGGGTCGTCGCGCTGGACCTCCGCGGACAGTTCGAGTCCGTCGGCTCCGCGGAGCCGGCGGCCTACGCCGTGCCCGCCCTGGCGGCAGACGTGATCTCGGTGGTCGACTGGATGGACGACGGCCCGGTACACGTCCTCGGGCACTCCTTCGGTGGTTTCGTCGTACGCCGGGCCGTGATCGAGAAGCCCAGCGCGTTCCGGTCGCTCACCCTGCTGGCTTCAGGTCCGGCGGGCATCACCGGCAAGCGGGCGGTGTGGCTACGCCGGCTGCGCTCGGTGCTGGCCCGGGGCGGCGTACCGCTGCTGTGGGAGGCCACCGAGGCGCTCTCGGCCGGCGATCCGCGGATGGCTGGGCGGTCGGATGAGGAGAAGGCCTTCCGGCGTCGGCAGTTCCTCGCGACGCACCCGGTGGCGATGGCGGTGATGGGCCAGGAGCTCCTCGACGAGCCGGATGCGGTGTCCGAGCTGGCCCAGAGCGGCGTCCCGGTGCTGGTCGCTCACGGCGCTGAGGACGACGCATGGCCGCAGGCGGTGCAGGCCGAGATGGCCCGCGAGCTGGGAGCCGCCTATGCGGCGGTTCCGGAGGCCTATCACGCCCCGATGGTGGAGGCCCCGGAGGCGACGGCCAAGGCCGCGCTGGAATTCTGGGTGCAGGTCGAGCGCGCCTGAGCGGGCGCGCCTCCGCTCCGACTGCGCTTGAGCGCGCGCGCAGCGTCATCGCGTGGCAGGCTGATGACATGTCCGCTGATCCTGGGCTGTTCGGTCCCGACAGTGTCAGCTGGCGGGTGCACGCCGATCCCAGCATGGCGCTCGCCGGCTTCCGGGCGCTTTTCCTGCAGGCGCTGCACCCGTTGGCCATGGCGGGTGTCGCCGGGCACTCGGACTTCCGCGCCGACCCGTGGGGCCGGCTGCTACGCACCGCGGAGTACGTCGGCGTGGTCACCTACGGCACCGCGGCGGAGGCCGAACGCGCCGGCGCCCGCGTGCGGGGCATCCATCGACAGGTGGCCGGCATCGAGCCGGAGAGCGGTACGCCGTACCGCGCCGACGACCCGGCGCTGCTCACCTGGGTGCACTGCACCGAGGTCGACTCCTTTCTGGACTCTTACCGGCGCAGCGGTGGGCCGATGAGCGACGCCGATGCCGACCGCTACGTGGCAGAGCAGACCCGCGCCGCGGGACTGGTCGGGCTGGCCGGGCAGGCCGTGCCGGTGTCCGTGGCCGAGCTTGCCGGCTACCTCGCGGCGGTGCGGCCGCAGCTGCGGCTGACGGCGCAGGCTCGGCGTGCCGCCACGTTCGTGCTGGTCCCGCCGATGCCGTCCCGGCTGGTGGGCATCCCGGGCCGGCCGGCGTGGGCGGGGCTCGCCTCCCTCGGCTTCGCCCTGCTGCCCCGGTGGGCCCGCCGCATGTACCGGCTGCCGGGGCTGCCGACGACCGATCTGGTCGCCTCGCTCGCGGCCCGGGCGGTGCGGACATCGCTGCTGGCCGTGCCGCCGGCACTGCGAGACGGACCGCACGTCAAGGCCGCTCGAGCCCGGCTGGCGGCGGCACCGGCGGGCGTCGCCGGGATCAGCTGAACCGGGCAACGTGCGGATGCGACGCCTGGTTGACGGTCGTGAAGTCGCCGCCCGTCCATAGCGCGCCGCCGGCTGGACGAACCACCCAGACGCCCAGAGCGCTGTTGTACACCGGTGCCCAGCCCAGCAGCGCGCCGGTGGCGGGGTCGAAGGCGGCGGCGTGGTGGCGCGTCGCGCCCGCCATGGTGCCGAAGTGGCCGCCGGCGTAGACGACGCCACCGAGCAGCGTGACCGACTGCACGTTCCCGTTGCCCGAGCGCAACCAGCTGGGGGAGGTGCTCCCGGTGGTGCCGGTGCGGAAGGCGACCACGGAATTGCCGCCGGTCCTGCCCCCCGCGCAGGCGACGTAGATCTTGGTGGCGTCGAGCGCCAGGTCCAGGGCCGGACAGCCGAGCTGTGGCCGCCAGCCGGTCGCGGCACCGCTCGACGTCAGCGCGGCCAGGTGCGGCCAGCTCACGCCGGCGATGGTGGTGAACTTGCCTCCGGCGTAGAGCGTCGTACCGCTCAGCTCGAGCGCGTTGACCTCGGAGCTGGGGTGCGGGTCGTAGCCGCGGTCGGCGTTGCCGGTCCCCCGGTCCAGGGCTACCAGCCGGCCGATGGTGGACGATCCCGCCGCGGTGAAGTTGCCACCGGCGTAGACCCTCGTCGAGGAGACGGCGAGCGCCTCGACCACGCCGTTGCTCGCACCCGGGTTCCACGACGTGAGGGCTCCGGTCGTGGCGGTGACGGCCGCGAGGTTGAGCCGGTTCTGGCCCCGCACCTTGGTGAAGGAGCCGCCTACATAGAGCGTGCCGCCATCTGGCGACGCCGCGAGATCGAGAACTGTGCCCGTCACGTCCGCAGACCAGGTGGAGATCACCTTTCCGGAGCTGACGTCGAACGCCGCAAGGCCGCGGCGGCTCAGGCCACCGGCGGTGCCGAAGGACCCGCCCACGAAGATCCGGCTTCCCACCGCGACCATGGCATCGACGCGGCCGTTGGTCGTGGCGGGAATGCGGTCCGCGGTCG
>JBPCOX010000162.1:0-6691 GCA_050999825.1 Mycobacteriales bacterium | reverse complement strand
CATCTCGAGGCTGTCCCGAAGCGCGGCGGCGACCGACCGTACGTCGTTACCGCCGTCGAGTACGGCCATGGACGCGGCGGTGAACACCCGGCCGTCGGGCAGCCAGTGCAACTCCATGTCAGCCGGCCTCGGCGAGAGTGCCTGGCCGGTCACGAACAGCGAGGTCACCGTCGGGGTGAGGAAGACCTGCGAGACCGAGTACCACCACAGCGTGGCCAGCACCCGACAATCGACCGTCGGCCAGCGCTGGGCCTGCAGACCGATCTGGGTGTCCAGCCAGTCCGGATCCGCGACGCTGGCGAAGGAGACCGGTATCGGTGCACCCACGGGCAGCAGGTAACCGTACTCGCCCTCCGGCAGGCCGGCCACCGTCGCGACGAGCAGCTCATCAGCCGCTGTCGATCCCACCCGCGCCATCCCGCACATTCTCCGGAGTAAGTCCCATGTGGCGCCGCCCAGACCGCACATTCTCCGGAGTAAGTCCCGTTCAGAGGATCCGGCGGCGGGACCTGTCAGGATCTGCGGATGGATAACGCGGACTGGGAGCAACGGCTGGCGCTGGCATGGGCATCGATCGATGACCTCGGCGAGGAGGAGTTCCGCGCGGCGATCGACGGCCTGGTAGCCGAATCGCCGGAGAACGACCCGGTCGGCGCATTCGAGCAGGCCTCCGCATTCGACTCCACCGGGCATCCCGGCCTCGCCGTCGAGCGGTATCGGTGGGCCCTGCAACAGGGGCTGTCCGGGCAGCGTCGGCGTCGGGCGGTGATCCAACTGGCCAGTTCGCTGCGCAATCTGGGGGAGGCCGAGCAGAGCGTCGCCCTGCTCACCGCCGAACTCGACAGCGGCGCCGACGACGGCTCGGACGATCTCGACGACGCTGTACGAGCCTTTCTCGCCCTCGCCCTGACGAGCGTCGGCCGGGAACGTGAGGCGGTGTCGGTCGCCTTGACGGCGCTGGCCCCACATCTCACCCGGTACAACCGATCTCTTGCCGCGTACGCGAGCCAGCTCGGCTGATTCCTGCCCGACTAGGGTCGAATGCATGGCTGGCGTGGGCTTCGCACTGTCCGGCGCACTGCCGCTGGACGGCGCTCGGGCGGTGGATCTCCTCGATGACGTCATCGACGCCGGATACGCACCGGTTCTGGCGACCGAGGTATGCGGCACGAGCGCACTTGCCCTGACCGCCGCGTTGGCTGCCCGTCGCCCCGGCGTACCGCTCGGCACCGGGATCGTGCCGTTGGCCGCGGCCACCGATTCTTCCCTCGCCATGGGGGCGGCCACGGCCGCGGCGCTGTCCGGTACGTCGCTTTCCGGTACGACGTACTACCTCGGTGTCGGGACCTCGACCGAACAGATCGTCGGCGGCTGGCACGGCGGGCGCTACGACGCCTCGGTCACCGGTACGCGCGAGCGGCTGACCAACATCCGGGCCATTCTCGACGGCGAGCGGCGGGGCTCGTTCTCCTTGCCGAAGCCGCCGGGCGAGCGGGTCCGCGTCCTGCTCGGCGCGCTGGGCCCGCGGATGGTCGAGCTTGGCATGACCGCCGGTGACGGCGTGATCGTCAACTTCGCCCCGCCGGAAACCGTGCCCGAGCCGACTCCGGACAAGACTGTTTTCGCCTATGTCTGGGTGCTGGTCGACGCCGAGTCGGAGGGCCGGGCCAGGCGCGACCTCACGGCGTACTGCCTTGCCGCGCCGTACGCCCGGCACTTCGCCGCGCTTGGGTACGGGGAGGTCGTCGCCTCGGTGCGCGCCTTGGCCGGTCAGCGTCGCCTTCGAACGGCCCCCGACCAGCTTCCCGCCGAGTTCGTCGACCGCTTCTACGCCACCGTCGAGCGGCTACCCGAGCTGTGTGCCCAGTTCGGGGCGGCCGGCGCCATCCCGATCCTGTTGCCGGTCACCGGTCCGGATCCGGACTCCCTGCTGACGTCGTTGCCCATGCTGCCCGGCCGGCTATCTGTTTACCCACCGGTTACCCAGGCGGGGCCCTCGCCTGGGTAGCCTGGAACCAACAGGAGGACCGGTGCAGGTCTTGGGGCGGGTCACAAGTGATGGACGCCACGTGAACCACGCCGGTTACCGGCGCGATATCTGGGTAGGTTACTGGCGAGTAACCCGGGGACCGGGCCGCCCGATCGGAAGAGTCGAGATGAGCCACTACACAGCAGATCTGCGCGACCTCGAGTTCAACCTGTTCGAGGTGCTGGACACCAAGTCCCGCTTCGGCGCCGGTGCGTTCGCCCACATGGACACTGAGACCGCGCGGGGCGTCCTGGCCGGCATGGAACGGGTGGCCACCGGCCCGGTGGCCGCCTCCTATGTCGATGGCGACCGCAACCCGCCGGTCTTCGATCGGACCACCTCGACGGTGACGCTGTCCGAGTCGTTGAAGAAGTCCTATCAGGCCATCATCGACGGGGACTGGCAACTGGTCGGCCTGCCTGAACACCTCGGCGGATTCGGGGCACCGCGGGCGCTCACCTGGGCGGTCAACGAGATGGTGCTGGGAGCCAACCCGGCCCTGTTCATGTATATGTCCGGTGCCGCCTTCGCCGCGGTCGTCGACCCGATCGGGACGCCGGAGCAGAAGCGAGCCGTACAAACCTGGATCGACCACAAGTGGGCCGGAACCATGGTGCTCACCGAGCCAGATGCCGGATCCGACGTCGGCGCCGGCACGACGAAAGCGCTTCAACAGGCCGACGGCACGTGGCACATCGAGGGTGTCAAGAGATTCATCAGCGGCGCCGAGCACGACCTGACCGATCAGATCGTGCACCTCGTCCTTGCCCGCCCGGAGGGCGCCCGTCCCGGTACCAAGGGCTTGTCGCTGTTCATCGTTCCCAAGTTCCATTTCGACTGGGAGACCGGCGAACTCGGCGACCGCAACGGTGCCTTTGTGACCAACGTCGAGAAGAAGATGGGCCTCAAGGCGTCCACGACGTGCGAGATGACGTTCGGCCAGAACGGAATCCCGGCTGTCGGGTGGCTCGTCGGTGACGTGCACAACGGCATGGCGCAGATGTTCAAGGTGATCGAGAACGCCCGGATGATGGTGGGCACCAAAGCCATTGCTACCCTGTCCACCGGCTACCTCAACGCGCTGGACTACGCGAAGACCCGCCTCCAGGGCCCGGACCTGACAAGGATGACGGACAAGACCGCGCCACGGGTGGCGATCACCAACCACCCCGACGTACGCCGGTCGCTGATGCTGCAGAAGGCGTACGCCGAGGGCATGCGCGCCCTGGTCCTCTACACCGCCACCGTCCAGGACGACGTCGCCCTCGCCGAGGCCGCGTGCAGCGGTGCCGACGGCGGCACGGCCCACGACCTCGCGATCCGGCTCAACGACCTCCTGCTGCCGATCGTGAAGGGCTTCGGCTCGGAGAAGTCCTACGAGCTACTCGGCTCGCAGTCGCTGCAGACCGACGGAGGGTCGGGCTACTTGCAGGACTACCCGATCGAGCAGTACAGCCGGGACGCCAAGAGCGACACACTCTACGAGGGCACGACCGCGATCCAGGGCATGGACCTCTTCTTCCGCAAGATCGTGCGGGACAAGGGCCAGTCGCTCAGCAAGCTGATGACCGACATCGCGGAGTTCGCCAAGGGCGACGAGGGAAACGGTGCCCTGCGGGTCGAGCGTGAGCTCCTGGGCACGGCGCTCGAGCAGGGGCAGGGCATCGTCGCCACCATGGTCGGCTCGCTGACCGCCTCGGCCGAGGACGTCAGCAACATCTACACGGTGGGGTAGAACACCACCCGGCTGCTGCTGGCCTCCGGCGACCTCGTGGTCGCCTGGCTGCTGCTGCGCCAGGCCGTCGTGGCCCTGGGCGCGCTCGAGGCCGGTGCAACCGGCCGCGAGGCGGCGTTCTACACCGGCAAGGTGGCGGCCGCCAGGTTCTTCGCCGCCCAGGTGCTGCCGCTGGTCACCGCCCAGCGGGCGGTCGCCGAGAGCGTCGACAACGCGCTGATGGACGTCCCCGAGGACGCCTTCTGACCGACTGCACCGCCGATCGGGTGCGGCCGGTGTACAGCCCGGCCCGGTGGGGTACACCCCTCCCAGCGGCCGTCACCCGTCGGTCTGCACGCGGTCCTGTCCGGACCGCTCGCCTGACCAACCTGGAGGAACCATGGGCATCGGGGTCAGCATCTTCCTGATCGCCGTCGGCGCCATCCTGGCCTTCGCCGTCAACGCCAGTGTCTCCGGCCTCGACATCGCCGTGGTCGGCTACATCCTGATGATCGTCGGCGTGATCGGCCTGATCATGACCGCCTTCATCTGGGGCCCACGCAACCGCACGGCCCGCGGTGACGTGGTCGAGGAGCGCCGCGTCTACGACGACCGCGTCTAGTTGACGGCACCACCAGCACCAGCGCCGGCCGGCACGCCCTCGGGCTTTGCCGGCCGTTGCGCGTCCGGGGAGAGGCGTACCGCCTAGAGCTTGGAGAGCTTGGGGTACGGCGTGCCGATGCGCATCTCACGGCCACCGAAGTCCACCAGCACCGCGATGCCCTCCTCGATCCCGACGACCCGGCCGAGGCCGGCCTGGTCGTGGGTGACGCGGTCGCCGACCTCGAACGTCGGCACCGGCTTGGCGACCGGGTCGCTGAAGGGGCTGCCGGCAGGGCGGGGGCGCGGGGTCGACCTCGACGATGTCATCGCCCTCAGTATGCGCCAATTCCGGTCCGGACGGGTAGGGCAGCGGCAACGTCGTGCTCGAGCGCCGCAAGGTCGACCACGCGCACGGCCACCTGCTCCAGCGCGTCGCTCAGCGCGTGCCGCCCTGGGCTGAGGACCACCAGCGGGCCGCACTGGGCCAGCTCCGCGAAGATGCCGTCGTTGCCGACCACCAGCGCCTGCGCGTCGGGCAGGTCTAGCTCGTCGACCTTGGCCAGCAGGGCGACGTCGGCCAGGTCGCTGCCGGCCGCCACGGCCACCGCCGTCCCGGCGAACTCCTCGAGGTGCGGACGGGCCCGGCGCACCGCCCCCTCCTGACCCGCCAGCGCCACGTGGTCGGCCTGCCGGGCCAGCGCCACCACGACGGCCATCCGGGCCCGCCAGCGCAGGGGTCCGGCTCGCAAGTTGTCCAGGTCGACGAGCAGGATCCTCGGGGCGTCGTCCGGCTCCCAGATCGGGTCCCGCAGGACCCGCTCGAGCAGGGCAGCGGACGCGCCGTCGGGGTCACCGGATCCGACGGTCACCGCGGGACCACGGCGGCCGCCCCCGGAGGGGAACCACTCGTAGTCCTCCCACTCGCGGTGTCCGTAGCCCAGTCCCACACCGACCATCGTCGCAGCACCCGGCCGGTCGGTGCGCTACCGCCGCTCGCGCCAGCGGTTGGCGGGGGAGTGGGCCGCCGGTTCACGCTCGACCTCGTCGCGGCGTCTGATTGAGCGGGCCCCAGCGGGGTAGCCGGTGCCGCATGACGGAGCAGCGGAACAGCGACCGGCCCGACGACGCCATCGAGGCGGTGGCGGAGAACGCGACGGACGACCTCGTGGTCCCCCCGACCGAGCCGGACGAGAACGGACCGGACGCCTCCACGGTCGACTCGGGGGGTGGCCCGCAGAAGGGCGCCTCCGACGACCGCGACTGAACCGGCGACGCTAGAGGCGGCGGTCCGCCAGCACCGGGAAGCTCGCGCGGGTGCTGCGGACCAGGTCGGGGTCGACGTCGACGACCAGCACCTGCTCGCCGTCGCCGGCCTCGGCCAGCACCTCGCCCCACGGGTCCACCACGAGCGAGTGACCGCCCATCGGCACCCCGGCGTGGGTCCCGCCGGTGTTGCAGGCCACAACGTACAGCTGGTTCTCGACGGCCCTGGCCTGCGTCAGCAGCCGCCAGTGCTGCACCCGCTTGGCCGGCCAGGCGGCGGGCATCAGCACGACCTCGGCGCCCCCGTCCAGCAGGCCCCGGAACAGCTCGGGGAACCGCAGGTCGTAGCAGGTCGCCAGGCCGAGCTGCTGGTGCAGCACAAGCCCGTCCCCGGGCGTCATGAGCTTGGGCTCGCCCTCCCCGAAGCCGAACAGGTGGACCTTGCGGTACGTCGTGAGCAGCTCCCCGTCGGCGCCCAGCAGCACCGAGGTGTTGAACAGCCGGCCGGCCTCGTCGCGCTCCACGAAAGACCCCATGTGCACGACGGCGCCCACGTCGCGGGTCGCCGCGCGCAGAGCGGTGACCACCGGCCCGTCCAGCGTCTGCGCCCCGGCTTCCCAGCTGTCGTAGGCGAATCCGCCGTTCGGCCACAGCTCGGGAAGCACGACCAGTTCGGCACCGACCTGGGCCCGCACCAGATCGGTGACCCGGTCGGTGCGCTCGGAGGCCGACTCGTCGTCGCCGTACGACAGTTGGATCACATGCACGCGCATCCCGCTAGCCTGCCACGCCAGGACGAAGATCCCCCGGCCGGCGTTCTACGTCACCGACCTGGCCGGTTGCCAGGCGCCCCGGCGGTCACCCCCTGAGCAGCCGCCGCGCCGCGGGGTCGCGGCCGCACCAGGTCAGCAGCAACGATGCCGCGGCGAGCAGCACCCACCAGCGCGCGTGGGCGTCGTCCCAGCCGGGCCCCGGGCCGCCGTACAGCCCGAACCTCGGGGGAAGCTGAAAAGCCCCGAGCACCACCGCGAAGACCACGGGCGTGGTGGCCACACCCGGATCGGTGGACACCGGCCCACGGG
>JBPCOX010000079.1:0-5657 GCA_050999825.1 Mycobacteriales bacterium | reverse complement strand
TGCGCCGGCTCGATCGCGGTGGCGACCTCGACCGGCTGAGCTTCTCCCGGATCGCCGACGAGCCGCTGGAGACCGACCTCACCAGCCTGGTGATGCCCGTGGAGCAGTCCAACACCTCGCTGACCTACGGCGACGCCTACATCCTCAAGCTGTTCCGCCGACCGGCGGCAGGCGTCAACCCCGAGCTCGAGGTGACCCGGGTGCTGACCGACCTCGGATCCCCGCACGTCGTACCACCGCTGGCGTGGATGGAGAGCCGGCGCTCCGGAACACCGGTCACCCTCGGGCTGCTGCAGCCCTACCTGCGCTCGGCCACCGACGGCTGGGCGATGGCGACGACCAGTGTGCGCGACCTCTACGCCGAGGCCGACCTGCACGCCGACGAGGTCGGGGGCGACTTCGCCGGCGAGGCGCTGCGGCTCGGGCGGGCCACCGCGCGGGTGCACGCGGACCTGGCCCGGGGCCTGCCCACCTCGAGTGCCGGCCCGGCCGAGTTGGCGGCGCTGGCCGGTCGGATGCGGCAGCGGCTGGCAGCGGCGCTGCCCGTCGTACCGGCGCTCGAGGCGTACGCCGATCCGCTACGGGCGGCCTTCGACGAGGTGGCCCGGCACGAGGGCACCATGGCCCTGCAGCGCATCCACGGCGACTACCACCTCGGCCAGGTGCTGCGCACCGACGACGGCTGGGTGCTCCTGGACTTCGAGGGCGAGCCCGCGAAGCCGTTGGCCGAGCGCCGCGCCCCGGCCAGCCCGCTGCGGGACGTGGCCGGCATGCTCCGTTCGTTCGACTACGCCGCCCGCCACCTGTTGACCGAGCGGCCGCGGGAGGGTCACCTGGCCTACCGGGCGCTCGAGTGGTCGGCCCGCAACCGGGCAGCGTTCTGTGCCGGCTACGTCGAGGCCGGCGGCGCGGACCCGGCCGACGTCCCGGCACTGCTGCACGCGTTCGAGCTCGACAAGGCGGTCTACGAGGTGGTCTACGAGGCCCGGCACCGCCCGACCTGGCTGCCGATCCCGCTCTCCTCGATCGAGCGCCTGGTGGCCTGAGCTGCTGACAGGATCGCCACCGTGATCGGACGCCTGCACCACGTGGTCATCGACTGCCCCGACCCGGCGGCACTCGCCGCGTTCTACTCCGAGCTGGTCGGCCTGCCGATCACCTGGCGGGAGGACGACTGGGTGGTGGTAGCGGCGGACGACCGTACGTCAGGTATCGCGTTCCAGCTGGCACCCGGTCACCAGCCGCCGCGGTGGCCGGACCCCGACCGGCCGCAGCAGCTCCACCTCGACGTCATGGTCGACGACGTGGACGTCGCCGAGCCGCTGGTCCTGGCGCTGGGAGCCCGGCGGTTGTCGGAGCAGGGGGATCCCGTCCGGGTGTACGCCGATCCGGCCGGCCACCCCTTCTGCCTGATACCGCGGCCCGCCTGGGCGCCCCCCGTCGAGACCCGGAGGCGCGGGTGATCGCACTGGTCCCGGCGTGCCTGGCGGTCGGCGAAGCGATACGGGTCGTTGCCGCGACTCACGCGCCCATAGCCGGCGGAACGATCCCAACGAGTCACCGCCGGAAGCCGCTCGGGTTGTGCACCTGCCACCTCCAGGTATCGGCACAGGCGGTGGCGAGGTCACGCTGGGCCGTCCAGCCAAGGACCTCCCGCGCCCTGGACGCATCGGCCCAGTAGGCAGGGAGATCTCCCGGCCGGCGGCCCGCGATGTTATACGGCACCGGTTGCCCAGTGGCCCGCTCGAAGGCGTGAATCACTTCCAGCACTGAAGATCCGTGACCGTTGCCAAGGTTGTAGACGGCCAACGTGTTGGGTCGGAGACTGACGTTCTTCAAAGCCGCCACGTGCCCGTCGGCCAAGTCGGATACGTGTATGTAGTCGCGCTCTCCGGTCCCGTCCGACGTCGGGTAGTCGGCACCGAATACCGTGACATGAGGCCGCTGACCGATGGCCACCTGAGCGATGTAGGGGAACAGGTTGTTCGGGACTCCCAGCGGATCTTCTCCGATCTCACCCGACTCGTCGGCTCCGATCGGGTTGAAGTACCTGAGAGCAGTCATCGACCATGCCGAGTCGGATGAGACCAGGTCCTGCAGCAAGTGCTCGACTATCAGCTTGGTGCGCCCGTACGGGTTGAACGGCGCGGTGGGCATCGTCTCCACGTATCGAGGATTGTCGCTGCGGCCGTAGACCGTGGCAGACGAACTAAAGATCAGGGTGCGGACGTCGTGGTCTGCCATGGCGCGAGTGAGGACCACCGAGGAGTACACATTGTTGTCGTAGTACTTGCCCGGATTGGCCACCGACTCGGCTACCGATTTCGAGCCGGCGAAATGGATCACTGCTTCGATGTGGGACGCCTTGAACACCTCGCGCAGGCGGTGGCTGTCACGAAGATCCAGCTCGTGGAAATCGACCGCCCGGCCGGCCAGTTGAGACACCCTCTGCACCGACTTCACCGAGCTGTTGCTGAGGTCGTCAACGACTACCACGTTGTAGCCGGCGCGTAACAACGCAAGCGTCGTGTGCGACCCGATGTAGCCCGCACCACCGGTCACGAGAATCGACATGCCGTCATCGTACCAATACCAGTGTGGGCGGCGGCTGCCTTGAGCACCGTAAGCTCGGGAGGGCGCCACCGACATGGCATGTAAGGGTGCGCTGGTCGGGCCATAGCCACGAGTTCATTACGGGTGCTCACTGCACGATGGGTATCCTTACGTGCTTGTCCCCCGGCTGTGAATGCAGGGAAGAATGTCGGAGCCTTTCGCTAGACTTCCACCATGCTCGAACACGAAGGAACTGCTGGACCGGACCGGAGCGGCAGCGGCGATCAGCCTCCAACACGAGCGTCGACGTCGGAAACTCTGTCCGCAGCACTGCGCTTGGCACCCGGGCCGGAGCTAATCACTCAACTCGCCGCTGCAAATATCGACGAGCTGGACGACGAGGCCGCAGTCCTGCTGATGAGGGCGTGGGAGCGGCAGGCCCGCTGGGTGGCCGCCCGGAGTCAGAGAATCCTCTTTCGGGTGGCGGGACCCCGTCCGGCCACCTTCGACGAGGACTGGGCGCGGGAAGAGGTCGCCGCGGCCCTCGGGATCGCTCCCTCGACGGCAATGCACCGACTGGAGATCGCCCGTCAGCTCGCCGGCCCCCTCGAGGAGACCGCCGCGTCCCTCGAGCGGGGCGAGATTTCGGCGATGCACGCCGTCGCCCTGGTCGAAGAGACCGCAGGGGTCGCGGACGCCGTGGCCACCGAGGTGCAGGCCCGAGTGCTACCGAAGGCGGCGGCGTGGACCGTCTCGCAGCTGCGGCGTGCGGTCCGCCGCGCGATCGCCGTGGTCGATCCGCTCAGCGTCGAGCTCGACCACGCGGAGGCGACCCAGGAGCGGGACGTGCAGACCTTCCCGGATGATCGAGGAATGGCCACGCTATGGGCTCGGATGCAGGCTCCCGACGCCGAGCTGGTGTTCACCGCGCTCGACGCGTGTGCTGCGCGCAAGGGTGCCGACGACGCGCGCCGGGCGGGCTCGCGCCGGGCCGACGTCCTCGTCGAGTGGGCGGTGAGAGCGCTGGACGATCCGGACCTCCCCACGAGGCACCGTCGACGGCCGCAGATCTCGGTCACGATCGACCTCCCCACGCTGCTGGGGCTGGCCGACGAACCCGGGCACCTCGCCGGCTATGGCCCCATCCCGGCCAGCGCCGCCCGTGCGCTGGCGGCCGACGGGAAGTGGCGGCGGCTCGTCACCGACCCGGTCACCGGCGCCCTGCTCGACTACGGACGCCGCACCTACACACCGCCAGCCGACCTGACCGACTTCTTGCTCGCTCGGGACGGCACCTGCCGGTTCCCCCGCTGCCCGATCCGAGCCGAGCGCTGCGATCTTGACCACCGCGTTCCGTGGGACCAGGGCGGCACTACGGACCGCGACAACGTGGGGCCGCTGTGCAGGCGTCACCACCGCCTCAAGACCCACGGCCGCTGGAAGCTGCGGCGATCTCGCGACGGAACCGTCACCTGGACCACCCGACACGGCGCGACATACCACGTACCGCCACCACGAGTTCCACCAGACGGGTGATCGGCAGCACATCGAGAACTCCCGAAATGGGGCGGTCAAGGGCTACGTTTGGCTGCGATGAGCGCTGCCAGCGGACGTTCGCGCCCCAAGTCAGAGGCTCCGGCGGCCACCGGGCGGCAGCGGTCCAAAGTCGCGCGCCCGATCCCGGCAGCAGAACTTGACCGCCTGCTCGGCGGCGGACACCCGAATCCGCACGCGATCCTGGGCGCACACACCTACGACGGTGCCGTCACCGTCCGCACGCTGCGCCCGGAGGCCGAGGCGGTCACCGCGGTCACCGCGACCGGGCGCTTCCCGCTGGCACCCGAGCGCGGCGGCGTCTTCGTCGGCGTACTTCCTGTCGGGGAGGTGCCGGACTACCGCCTGGACGTGGTCTACGGCGGCCGCACCATCCCGGCCGACGATCCATACCGCTTCCTGCCGACGCTCGGCGAGGTGGACCTGCACCTGATCGCGGAGGGTCGGCACGAGCGGCTGTGGCAGGTGCTCGGGGCGCACGTCCGCGAGTACTCGACCGCCATGGGGCGGGTCCGCGGCGTCTCATTCGCCCTCTGGGCTCCCAGCGCCCGCGGCGTACGAGTCGCCGCCGACTTCAACGGCTGGGACGGGCGAGCGCACCCGATGCGGTCACTGGGTGCAAGCGGCGTCTGGGAGCTGTTCGTGCCCGCCATCGGCGACGGCGTCCGCTACAAGTACGAGGTTCTCGGCGCCGACCGGCGCTGGCGGCTCAAGGCCGACCCGATGGCCTTCGCCACGGAAGCGCCGCCGGCCACCGCCTCGGTGGTGTTCACCTCGGTGTACGAGTGGAACGACGCGGACTGGCTCGAGCGCCGCGCTGGGACCGACCCGGCCGCCGCGCCGATGAGCGTCTATGAGGTGCACCTGGGCTCGTGGCGGCGCGGGCTGTCCTACCGCGAGCTGGCAGTGCAGCTCTCGGCGTACGTCCTCGACCTCGGCTTCACCCACGTCGAGCTGCTGCCGGTGGCCGAGCACCCGTACGGCGGCTCGTGGGGCTACCAGGTGTCGGCGTACTTCGCGCCGACGGCGCGGTTCGGCACCCCGGACGAGTTCCGCTACTTCGTCGACCACCTGCACGACCGGGGTCTTGGTGTGATCGTCGACTGGGTGCCGGCGCACTTCCCGAAGGACGCCTGGGCGCTCGGCCGCTTCGACGGCACCCCGCTCTACGAGCACGCCGATCCCCGGCGCGGCGAGCAGCCGGACTGGGGCACCTACGTGTTCGACTTCGGCCGGCCCGAGGTGCGCAACTTCCTGGTCGCGAACGCGCTGTTCTGGCTGGAGGAGCTCCACCTCGACGGGCTGCGGGTCGACGCCGTCGCCTCCATGCTCTACCTCGACTACTCGCGCAAGGCCGGCGAGTGGCTGCCCAACGCCTACGGCGGGCGGGAGAACCTCGAGGCGGTCGCCTTCCTGCAGGAGATGACGGCCACCGTCGCTCGGCGGGTCCCCGGTGCCGTCACCATCGCCGAGGAGTCGACCGCCTGGCCGGGCGTGACGCGGCCGAGCCACCTCGGCGGCCTCGGCTTCGATCTCAAGTGGAACATGGG
>JBPCOX010000102.1:0-10474 GCA_050999825.1 Mycobacteriales bacterium | reverse complement strand
AGTAACCGCCGATGGGTGGCGGTCCGGACAGCCGCCGGGCGACGGCGAGGCGCCGGTCGGCGGTCGAGGGCGCCAGTCGCAACGTTGCGGCGACGTCCATGCTCACCCAGGCCTCCAGTAACAGCAGTTGGCCGCGTTGCCCAAGCTGGTTGGGATCGATGTCCGCCAGTACGTCGGCGGCCGGCACGCCGGGGGACGCCACAAGGACCGACCTCAGCAAGCGCTCGATGTGCTCGTCGGCGCTCTCCGGTAGTGGTTCGAACATGTGTTCTATTCTACGCAGGGAGCCGACAGAATTGAACCGCTATGCACAGGGCCTGGAAACTACGGACTCATGTATCGGCGCATGAGGGTGGTTACCCATCGCGGCTGGCGGACGTCGGTCGGCAGTAGCTCCACCATTACCGGTTTGAGGTCCAGTACGGGTGTGCCGTCCACGGCATCCAGGCCCCGCACGTGCAGCTCGCGGCCAGCGGCCCCGATCACCTCGCACATCGTCACGCCGATGCGGTTCGGGCGGCGCGGCCCCCGATGGGCGAACACCCCGACCGCCGGCAGGTCCGACCGCCCTCGTGGTCGCAAGAGTCCTCGATAATCCGGCCGCTCCACCGCCCGGTCGAACAGGAACACGACCTCGACGTGGGAAAACTCCGACAGGCCCACGAGACAGTCGTCCCCGAAACGCTCGTCGATGACGACGATGCTCGTGACGGCGCCCCAGTTGTCGGTATTCGCAGGGTCGCTCCGACCCCCGACGACTGTGCCAAGGGGGACGACGGCGAAAGACATCAGGAACCTCTCTCTATTGGTGTGGAGCCCGGCGCTAGTCTTACGTCGTGAGTGACGGCGATCCCGGCGACCAGACGTGGGTGGCATTTGTCGACGCGATGCTGGCCTTGGGCCCGGTACACGAACGCCGGTCACGCTACGGCGACAAGCCCGCGTTGTACGTGCACTCGCGTGAGGTCGCCCATCGCGAGGGACCGGGACTCGTCGACCTGCGTCTCACCGCGGCGGCGTGGGGCAAGGTCAAGGCCAGCTTCGCCGCTGATGAGGCCATCGTGCGGACTCCTTCTCGTCGCGACTGGGTTGCGCTGCGCATCCAGTCCCCTGCTGACGTGCAGAGGCTGCGACCGCTCCTGAGCGCCGCCGTAGAGGGCAACCGCTGATCCAGCGTCGAGCGTCGGCCGAGGTCGTTCGTCGCCGTACGCTGCCCAATCGTGACGAACTCCATCCGCACGTACGTCGAGGACCACGCCGAGGATCTCTACGCGGACCTCGATGCCTGGCTGCGCATCCCTAGCGTCGGCGCCGACCCGGACCGGGCGGCCGACGTACGCCGCAGTGCCGAATGGCTCGCCGACGCGCTGCGGCGTACCGGCTTCCCGACGGTGGAGATCTGGGAGACCCGCGACGAGGACGGCAAACCGGGCCTCCCCGCGGTCTTCGCCGAGTGGCCGAGCGAGGACGCAGGCGTGCCGACGGCCGTGGTGTACGGCCACCACGACGTCCAGCCGGTCGACCCGGAGGAGCTCTGGACGACGCCGCCGTTCGAGCCGACGGTGCGCGGCGATGAGCTCTTCGCCCGCGGCGCGATCGACGACAAGGGCCAGGTCGCCTTCCACCTGCTCGGTCTCGCCGCCCACCTCGCGACCACCGGCCGGCAGACGCCGGCGGTACATCTCAAGGTGCTGGTCGAGGGGGAGGAGGAGTCCGGCTCGCCGAACTTTCCGCGCCTGCTGGAACAGCATCGGGACCGTCTGAGCTGCGACGTGGTCGTGGTGAGCGACACCGGCGTCTATGGCCGGGAGACGCCGACCGTCTGTACCGGAATGCGCGGGCTCACCGACTGCCAGATCGACCTGCACGGCCCGGACACCGACCTGCACTCCGGCTCGTTCGGCGGCGCCGTGCCCAACCCGCTGCACGCCATGGCGGACCTGCTGGCCGGGCTGCATGACGAGCAGGGTCGGGTCACCCTGAACGGCTTCTACGACCGGGTGGTGGCCCTGACCGCCCAAGAGCGCGAGCTGTTCGCCCGGCTGCCGTACGACGAGAGCGGCTGGCTGCGCACCGCCGAGAGCCGGGCGAGCGCCGGCGAGGCCGGTTACAGCACGTTGGAGCGGATCTGGGCACGGCCGACCGCGGAGGTCAACGGCATGTGGGGCGGCTACACCGGCCCCGGTCACAAGACCATCGTGCCGACCGACGCCCACGCCAAGGTCTCCTTCCGGCTGGTGGCGGACCAGGAGCCGGCCGACGTGCAGGCGGCGGTCCGGGCGTACGTCGAGCGGGCGGTGCCGGCCGGGATCACCGGCACCGTGCACTTCGAGGGTCCCGGCGTACGGCCGGTGCTGAGCCCGATCGACCACCCGGCGACCAGAGCCGTGGTCGCGGCGATGGAGCAGGCCTTCGACTCGGAGGTCCTGTTCATGCGGGAGGGCGGCAGCGGTCCGGAGGCCGACCTGGCCGAGGTCCTCGAAGCTCCGGTCGTCTTCCTCGGCGTCGGGCTGCCGGACGACCGGATCCACGCGCCGAACGAGCGGGTCGTGCTGTCGATGCTGCTCAAGGGGGCCGAGGCCGCCGCTCACCTGTGGGCCGGGCTGCCGGCCGCGCTCCGGCCGGCGTGACGGGACGACCGCCGGCGCTGAGCCGCAGCACGGTCGACCGGGCAGCGCACCGGCGTACCGACGACGAGTGGCTGGCGGCCGCCTGGGTGGACCCCGGGAGTCGGCTGCTGGTGGTCGAGGACGGCCGGGCAATGGTCGACGGCGACCGGCTCGTACTGGTCGCCACCTCGAGTGCGCCGGCGGGGGAGCGCTACTTCCTCGGGACCGAGAACGGTACGTCGTACTGGGCGGTGGCCGGCTCGCTGTCCGAAGGCGCGGACGCCCGGCCGGCCAACCTGCGGGAGGTCGGCGCTCGGCTCGACGACAGGGACGCCGGCCTGCTCACCCACGCGGTCGGTCTGGCCAACTGGCACGCGACCCACCGCTGCTGCTCGCGGTGCGGCCGGCCGACGGAGCCCGTGCTCGGCGGCCACGTCCGCCGCTGCCCCACCGACGGCAGCCAGCACTTTCCCCGTACGGACCCGGGGGTGATCATGCTGGTGCACGACGGCGGCGACCGGTGCGTGCTCGGGCGGGGACCGAGCTGGCCGGACCGGCGCTACAGCGTGCTGGCCGGCTTCGTGGAGCCGGGCGAGTCCGCCGAGCAGGCCGTGGCCCGCGAGGTGGCCGAGGAGGTCGGCCTAGCGCTGACCGACCTGCGCTACGCCGCCAGCCAGCCCTGGCCGTTCCCGTCCAGCCTGATGCTGGCCTTCACCGCACGCGCGACCAGCGAGACCCTGACGGTCGACGCCACGGAGCTGGCCGACGCCGGCTGGTACTCCCGGGACGAGATCCGCCAAGGGGAGGTCATCGGCCGGCTCGTACTGCCGTCGCCGGTCTCGATCGCCCGCCGGCTGATCGACGGCTGGCTTGCCGACGACGACGAGGGGAACCGGGAATGACCGAGGGCTACGTCGATTTTCGCGGGCACCGGACGTGGTACTCGGCGACCGGCGACCTGCAGGCCGAGCCGGCGCCCGTGGTGCTCTGTCACGGCGGCCCCGGCGCCACCTCGGACTACCTGACGCCGCTCGCCGGGCTCGCCAGTGACGGCCGCGCCGCGGTTCTCTACGACCAGCTCGGCAACGGCCGTTCGGACCACCTGCCCGACGAGGACCCGAGCTTCTGGACGGTCCAGCTGTTCAAGGACGAGCTGGTCGCACTCACCGAGTCGCTCGGCATCGCCGACCGTTACCACGTCCTGGGCCAGTCCTGGGGCGGCATGCTGGCGATGGAGCACGCCCTCACGCATCCGCCCGGGCTGAGCTCGATCGTCGTCGCCGACTCCCCGGCCTCCATCCCGCTGTGGGTCGCGGAGGCCAACCGGCTGCGGGCGGACCTGCCTGTCGACGTCCAGGAGACGCTGCGCCGGCACGAGCAGGCCGGCACGACCGACGATCCGGCGTACGAGCAGGCCTGCATGGCCTTCTACGAGCGGCACGTCTGCCGGGTGGTGCCGTTCCCCGACTTCGTCGCGCGCACCTTCGCCGCGATGGCCGAGGACCCGACGGTCTACGGCACGATGAACGGCCCGAGCGAGTTCCATGTCATCGGCACGATCAAGGACTGGGACATCACCGAGCGACTCGGCGAGATCGACGTGCCCGCGCTGCTGGTCTCAGGCCGGTACGACGAGGCGACGCCGGCGATCGTGGCGCAGATGAAGGACCGGATCCCCGGCAGCGAGTGGGTGCTCTTCGAGGAGTCGAGCCACATGCCGCACGTGGAGGAGCCCGGACGCTTCCTCGAGGTCGTCGGCGACTTCCTCCGCCGGCACGACTGACGCGAGCTCAGCCGGCGGCCGGTTCGAGCGCGAGGACGGCGTCGACCGCGACGTCGAAGAGCTCACGGCGGACCGCGCCGGCCGTCTGCCAGGACCGGTGGTCCCACTCTTGCGCGGCGAGACTGTCGCCGGCGTAGAGCACCTGCCCGAGCGGTACACCGCGGAAGTGCGCCACCGCGAACAGCGCCGCCGCCTCCATCTCGACGGTGAGGCAGCCCTCCGCCCGGCGGGCCGCGACCTTCGCCGGCGTCTCCCGGTACGGCGCGTCGGTGGTCCACGTGGTGCCACTGACGTAGGGCAGCTCGCGGGCCGCCAGTGCCGCCTGCACCGCGGCCACGCCGGCCGGGTCGGCGGCGACGAGCCTCGACGGCGGCAGGTAGTGGAAGCTGGTGCCCTCATCGCGCAGCGCCGCCGTCGGCACGACGGCATGGCCGAGCACTAGCTCCGGGACCAGCGCGCCGGCACCGCCGCAGACGACGACGGCGCGGCCGCCGAGCCCGATGGCCTCCTCGAGCAGGCCGGCCGCGAGCGGAGCGCCGACACCCGGCTGCAGGACGCCCACCCGCTCCCGGTAGCCGGCGAGCTCCCAGATCTCGTGCACGCCGTGCTCCCACTGTTGGCGCGCCACCGACCGGCCGCCGCGTTCGGCGACCACGGCGGAGGTCACGTCGGCGAAGAAGCACAGCACCAGCCGCGGCGGCACCTTCCCGTCGGGCCGCGGGCCGCCCGGCTCGATCATCGCCAGCCGCGCCGGGTCGAACTCGGTCAGCGGCACATCCGGCAACGAGGTCACCGGCCGCATTCTGCCCCGCCGCGCGACCGCCCGCCCCGCGCCGCCACCCCGCTAGATCACCCTGCAAGCGGGCTGTCACCGCCGCCAGCTGCGGGTCGTTTCCTGACCCGAGCGGCGATCCAGCAGGGCCGGCCGGGCCGGGTCGTCGAGCCGGACCACCAGGTCGGCCGTCTCGACCGGAGCGACCTCGGCGTCATACCGGTCGTACGCCGGCAACTCCCGCCGAGCGTCGGCTGCCGGCACCCGGCGCCGCCGGGCGGCCGGGGACAGCGCCAGGTGGATGGTGCTGTCGAAGCCCCAGGCGAGCTCCGGCCGGAGCAGGAACGGTCCGTCGAGCAGCAGCACGGCGTCAACCGGCGCCGACACCCGCGCGGCCCGCATCGCCCGGTCCGCCACCGGGTCCCACAGCGCCCGCGGGTGCTCCCCGGTGCCGCCGTCCCCGAGCGGGCCGAGCACCTCCCGGCCGAGCGCGGAGACGTCGAACCACGAGTCGTAGAACGCGTCCGGGTCGTCCCGGCCGAGTTCGAAGCGCAACGAGGCCGGACGCAGGAAGTCCCATGCCGACACGCGCAGCGCCGGGCGGCCCCTCGTCCGCAGCGGACCGACCAGGTCAGCAGCGAGAGCGGCGCCGCCGGCGACCCGCGGCCCGTCGACAGCCACCCGGAGTCGGCCGGCGCGGCCGTCCGCGGCCAGCACGTCGGCGAGTCGGTCGACCAGCGCCGAACGGCGCAGCGGCTCGGGCCGCACCGGCAGTGAACCTACGATCGGTCAGCGCCGGCCGGCCAGCTCGGGAGGGAGGGGCACGGCGGAGTCGCCCGCGGAGGCCACCACCTCGCGGGCCAGGTCGTGCACCCGCCGGCCGCGGGAGCGGGCAGCCCTGCGCAGCCGCTCGAAGGATGCCCGCGGGGCCAGCCGCTGGCGCTCGGCGAGTACGCCGATCGCCTGCTCGACCACCACCCGCGCGACGAGCGCATGCTCGAGCTGGGTTACCGACAGCCGCAGCTGGGCGACCTCGTCGAGATCACCCTGCGGCCGGGGGGGTCGGCCGCCGCCGTCGAGGTCCCCGGCCAGCAGGTCGGCGAGAACCATGGCGCTGGTGAGGTCGGTCGACGCCGCGTCGGCCACCTGCCAGCCTTGCGGCGTGCGCCGGATGACGGTGGTGTCGCCGGAAGCCGGCTCCAGGTGCGCCGCGACGATTCCGGCCAGCTCGGTCAGCACGGCCAAGGTGTCGCTCCCGACCTCCACCTCACCCCGGTCGATGCCGCACAGAGTGCCCATGAGGGTGCCGCCGGCGTCCAGGATCGGCACCCCGACGTAGGAGCGGATACCGAGCTCCGCGCGGGCGGCGCAGGCCCGGTAGCTGGGGTCGGACGCGGCATCGGAGGTTGCGACCGGTCCGCCGGCGAGCATCAGGCCGCACATGGAGTCGGCGCGGGCCTCGCGGCGGCCCTCCGCGAGGCCGGCCCACTCGCCGTACACGCGTTCGAAGGTGAAGCTGTCGGCGGTCAGGCCGCCGATGAAGACGACCTCCATGCCGAGCAGCGTCGCGGCTGCGGACATCGCTGCGGAGATCGCCGGATGGGACAGGTCGCTGCTGGTCACGGATCCCTCTCCACGGAAGTCGCCTGGAGGATGCCAGACTTCTGCGAAGTTGAGAATCCGCCTGCGGGTCAGGCGTTTCGGCCGAGTCGGTCGACCACATCGGCAAGCGTCGGGTTCGTCATCGCGCCGCCGTCCGGAAACAGGACCGTGGGGACGGTCTGGTTCCCTCCGTTCACCGTCATGACCAGGTCGGCCGAGACCTCGTCCGCGGAGATGTCGACCTCGACGTAGCGCACCCCGGCGTCGTCGAGCGCTCTCTTGAGTCGTACGCAGTAGCCGCACCATGGCGTGCTGAAGATCGTCAGGTCGCGGGTCAAGGCTGATCGTCCTCCGGCGGGCGCTGCGGCGTGGTCAGGGATGACAACGTCGGCCGGGCCGCGCTGCTTCCGTCGCACCCGGTTGGCAGGATGTCGGCCGTGGCGCCGGAGGAGATACTCGCAGCCCTGGATCCGGAGCAGCGGGCAGCCGCGGGCGCCGTGGCGGGCCCGGTCGCCATCCTGGCCGGCGCCGGCACCGGCAAGACCCGCGCGATCACGCACCGCATCGCCTACGCCGTCGCAACGGGCGCCGTGCCGGCCGGCCAGGTGCTGGCGGTCACCTTCACCGCCAGGGCGGCCGGTGAGATGCGCGGTCGGCTGCAGGAGCTCGGCGTCGACGGGGTGACCGCGCGGACCTTCCACGCTGCGGCGCTGCGCCAGCTGCGCTACTTCTGGCCCCAGGTGGTGGGCGGGGCGCTGCCCGAGCTCCTCGACCGCAAGCTGCCGGTGGTCGCGGCGGCCGTGGCGGCCGGTGGAGATCGGGCCAGCGGGCCGGAGCTGCGCGACGTCGCAGCGGAGATCGAGTGGGCCAAGGCGACCGTGGTCGGGCCCGAGGGCTACGAGCACGCCGCCGTGCGCGCCGGCCGGCAACCGCCACGGACGCCGGCCCAGCTCGGCCGGGTCTATGCGGCGTACGAGGAGGTGAAGCGTGAGCGCGGGCTGCTCGACTTCGAGGACCTGCTGCTGCTCACCGCGGCGGCCCTCGAGGAGCACCCGCACGTGGCCACCGAGGTTCGGGCTCGCTACCGGCACCTGGTGGTGGACGAGTACCAGGACGTCAACCCACTGCAGCAACGGCTTCTGGACGCCTGGCTCGGCGACCGCAACGACATCTGCGTGGTCGGTGACCCCAACCAGACGATCTACTCCTTCACCGGAGCGACGCCGGCGTACCTGCTGGACTTCCCCCGCCGGCACGCCGGGGCAACCGTGGTGGAGCTGGTGCGCACCTACCGGTGCACCCCCCAGGTCGTCGGGCTGGCCAACGCGCTGTTGCGAGCCGGCCCGCGCGACGGCGCCCCGTTGCAGCTGGCCTCGCAGCGGCCAGCGGGCCCGGCGCCGGCCTATGCGGAGTTCGCGGACGAGGAAGCGGAGGCCGCCGAGATCGCCGGCCGGTGCGCCAAGCTGGTGGCCGAGGGCGTGCCGGCCCGCGAGATTGCCGTCCTCTACCGCATCAACGCCCAGTCGGAGGCCTACGAGGCGGCGCTGGCGGGTGCCGGCCTCGCCTATCTGGTCCGCGGCGGCGAGCGGTTCTTCGAGCGGCCCGAGGTGCGCACCGCGGTGCGGCTGTTGCGGGGCGCCGCCCGCTCGCCCGACGCGGAGGCGACGGAGGACCTCGTCGCCGAGGTCCGCCGGCTGCTCGTAGCGGCCGGCTGGGACAGTGCGCCGCCGGCCGGGACCGGAGCGGTGCGCGACCGGTGGGAGTCCCTGGCCGCGCTGGCCAGGCTGGCGGAGGAGCTCGCCGCCGCCAGGCCGGCGGCTCGGCTGGCCGAGTTCGTCGCGGAGCTCGAGCAGCGGGCCGCCAGCCAGCACGCGCCGGCGGTGGAGGGGGTCACGCTGGCATCTCTGCACGCCGCCAAGGGCCTCGAGTGGGACGCGGTGTTCCTGGTCGGGCTGGTCGACGGCATGCTGCCGATCGTGCACGCCGACTCGCCCCAGGAGGTGGAGGAGGAGCGGCGACTGCTTTACGTCGGCATCACCCGCGCCCGGCGGCATCTGACCCTGTCCTGGTCGCGGGCGCGCTCGCCGGGTGGCCGGGCGAGCCGGCGCCCGAGCCGCTTTCTCGAGGGGCTGGCGCCGGCAGGCGTGGGCCAGCCGGGCCGCGGACCCCGCGGCGGTAGTGGTGCCGAACGGCGACCGACCGCCCGCTGCCGCGTCTGTGGTCGGCCCCTGCCCGCGGGGCCCGCCCGCAAGCTGGGGCGGTGCGAGGGCTGCCCGGCGGGGGTGGACGAGGCGCTGTTCGAGCAGCTCAAGGCCTGGCGGCGCGAGCGTGCCCACGAGGCGGCCCAGCCGGCGTACTGCGTGTTCACCGACGCGACCCTGACCGCGATCGCCGAGGTCCGCCCGACGTCCATCGACAAGCTGGCGGGGATCGCCGGCGTCGGGGCCCGCAAGCTGGAGCGGTACGGCGCCCAGGTGCTCGCGCTGGTGGCGGGCGAGCCGCAAGCCGGTCAGGACCCGCCGTAAATACGATTGCGCCGGCGCCAGCGCTGGCCCTACTCTTCGGTCGGCGTCATCCGCGCCGTGTCGTCCCGCCCGAACACGTCCAGCCCGAGGAGGTGCCACTGATGCTGAACCCAACTATCGCGTCGGCGGCTGCCGGGGCTGGCTCGGCGGCACGGCTGCGGGTCCGGCACACGGCGCCCGTCATGACGTGCTGCGACGGGACCCGTGTGTCCATTGGTCGTAGCGCTGCGCCGACGCTCGCCTTCCTGGCGGCCGACGTCGTCAGCAACATCCCGGGGCCATCCTGGAGCCCACCGGTCTAGCGATCGCTCGACCGGCGCCTCCAGGCCGTGGACCCCCATCCGGGATCCACGGCCTTTTTCGTTTCTTCGGACCGATCGCCCAAGGAGGTGGCAGCGATGTCGGACCGCGCGTTCGCCGAAGTCGAACGTGCCGGGCTCGTTCTCCCGTGCTGGGAGAGCGATCCAGAGCTCTTCTTCGCCGAGTCCCCGTCAGACGTGGAGCTCGCCAAGTCGCTCTGTGCCAGCTGCCCCGTGCGGCCGGCCTGTCTCGCCGGTGCGCTGGAACGCCGGGAGCCGTGGGGCGTCTGGGGCGGGGAGCTCCTCGTCGCCGGGGTGGTCGTTCCCCGCAAGCGGCCCCGTGGCCGGCCGCGGAAGGAGGTTGCCGCCTGACCCGCGACGACGTCGCACCCACCTGTCTGACCAACGATCGACCGAGAAGGAGTAGGACCATGTTGCTTCTGCACGAGGAGCTGGCGCGGGCCCGAATACGCGACCGCCGGTTGGCGGCCGAGCTACGTTCCCGCCAGCTCGCTGTGGCCCGACGGCGTCCCCGCCGGCCGCGAGCTGCGGTGCTGCGAGCGCGCCTCGCACCCCGACTGGCGTCCTGACGGCCCTACCGTCGCCCCGGCGCCCGTTCTCGGGCCCGGGGCAGTGGTACGCCCGGGCCGGGGAGATCAGCGGGGCTTGCGCGGCCGCGGCCACGGTGTCAGCACGGTGTCGTCTGGCGGCGGTTCGACGACCGCCGGCTGCTCGGGGGTCGGCAACCGCGCGGGTGGCGACACCCGCCGGCGCGGGGTGCGCCGTGGCGGGATCTCGGCGAAACCAGGCACCCAGCGCTCCATCTCGGCCCGGAACGGCCCCTCGCTGCCCAGCTGGCAGAGCACCCCGAGGCCGCCCAGGGC
>JBPCOX010000297.1:0-4327 GCA_050999825.1 Mycobacteriales bacterium | reverse complement strand
GGTCGCGCAGGGCGGCGACCAGGGCGTCGGCCTTGGCCAGCAGCAGGTCGCTCGCCTCGGTGAGCTGAACCGCGAGCGCGGTGTCGAGCAGGTCGGAGGAGGTCAGGCCGAAGTGGACGTACGCCGCGGCCTCCCGGGGGGAGGTGTTGTCCGCCCACGCCGACAGGAACGCGATGACGTCGTGCTGGGTGGTCGCCTCGATGTCGGCGACCGCCTCGGGGCTGGGTGGGGCGGCCCGGCGTACCGGCTCCACCGCCGACGCCGGCACCGCGCCGGCGGCGGCGTGCGCCTCGAGGACCAGGGTCTCGACCCGCGCCCACAGCTCGTACTTGTGCGCCTCGGACCACACCCGGCCCATCGCCGGCAGGGTGTAGCGCCCGATCACGACGAGCCGGCCGCGGACTCGAAATCGTCCTTGAACTTCGTCAGCCGCGCCCGCAGGCCGGGGTCGGCGACGGCGAGGATCTGCACGGCCAGGATCGCCGCGTTGGTCGAGTGGTCGAGCCCCACGCAGGCGACCGGTACGCCGGGCGACATCGACACCATCGAGAGCAGCGCGTCGAGACCGTTGAGCGCTCCGCCGCGCATCGGCAGACCGACCACGGGCATCGGCACGTGCGCGGCGACCACGCTGGCGAGGGACGCGTTGACGCCACCGACCGCGACCACGACCTCGACGCCGCGCGACTCCAGCTCTGCGATCCAGTTGGCCAGCGCGCGCGGCGAGCGGTGCGGTGAGATCTCGGACTCGTCGTAGGACACGCCGAAGAGCTCCAGGATCCCTCCGACCCGCGCCATCGTGTCCCGCTCGGTCGGCGAGCCGCAGACCATGGCTACCCGTGCAGCGCCCGGCTCCCCCATGACCCCTCCTCCTGCCCGGGCACGACGACCTCGCCGTGCAGCGCACGCAGCGCGATGTCAGTGCGGTGAGAGCTGCCGTGCAGCCGGATGCGACCCACCGCGTCGTACGCCGAGTCTCTCGCGGCACCGAGATCCTCCCCTACCGCCGTGACTGAGAGCACCCGGCCGCCGTTCGACACGACCCGACCGTCGACCACGGCGGTGCCCGCGTGCAGCACCTCGACGCCGGCCACGGCGGTCGCCTCGGCCAACCCCTCGACCGGGTCGCCGGTTCGGGGCGTCCCCGGGTAGCCCGCCGCCGCCACCACGACCGTCACCACGGCGGCGTCCCGCCAGCGCAACGGCACGGCGTCGTGCAGCCGGCCGGTCGCGGCGCCGAGCAGCAGGCCGGCGAGCGGGGTCTCCAGCAGCGGCAGGACGACCTGGGTCTCCGGGTCACCGAAGCGGGCGTTGAACTCGACCACCCGTGGCCCGTGGCTGGTCAGGGCCAGTCCGGCGTAGAGGACTCCGGCGTACGGGGTTCCCCGCCGGGCCAGCTCGGCGACCGTCGGGCGCAGCACCGTCTCGGTGAGCTCGTCGGCGATCCAGGGGGCCATCCAGGGCAGCGGCGCGTAGGCGCCCATGCCGCCGGTGTTGGGGCCGGTGTCACCGTCGCCGACCCGCTTGAAGTCCTGGGCCGGCAGCAGCGGCAGCACGGTCGCGCCGTCGGTCAGCCCGAACAGCGAGACCTCCGGGCCGTCGAGGTACTCCTCCACGAGCACCCTGCCGCCGGCCGCCATCGAGGCGCGCACCGCAGCGACCGCCGCCTCCCGGTCGCTCGTCACCGTCACGCCCTTCCCGGCCGCGAGCCCGTCTGACTTCACGACGTACGGCGGTCCGAACTCGTCGAGGTCGGCGAGCGCCGCCTCCACCACGGTGTGGTCACGGGCGGCCGCGGTCGGTACCCCGGCCGCCGCCATGACCTCTTTGGCGAATGCCTTGGAGCCCTCGATCCGCGCCGCCGCGGCCGACGGGCCGAAGCAGGGGATGCCACGGGCACGGACCAGGTCGGCCGCGCCGGCGACCAGAGGCGTCTCCGGGCCGATGACCACCAGGTCCGCGCGCGCCTCCGCGGCCCGCGCCGCGACCGCGTCGGGGTCCGCGACGTCGAGCGGCCGCAGCTCGGCAATCGCGGCGATGCCCGGGTTGCCCGGCGCGCAGACGAGATAGGCGACGTCAGGATCACGGCGCAACGTGAGGCAGAGCGCGTGTTCTCGGGCGCCAGATCCGACGACGAGCACCCTCATCCGGCTGCCTGCGGACCGGGTGAAGACTTGTGCCGGCCAGGAGCGGCGGAAGTCTTCACTACGGCGCCCCGACCAGGTCGCGGAGCCTCAGCGTCTGCTCACGGCCAGGGCCGACGCCGATCGCGGCGACCGGTACCCCGGCCAGCTCCTCTAACCGGCGGATGTAGGAACGCGCCGGACCCGGCAGGTCGCCGAGGTCGCGCGCGTCAGAGAGGCTCTCCGTCCAGCCCGGCAGCTCCTCATAGACCGGTACGGCGTGGTGGAACTCCGTCTGGGTCATCGGCATCTCGTCGTGCGTGGTGCCCCCGACCCGGTAGCCGACGCAGACGGGGATCGGATCCACGCCGGTCAGCACGTCGAGCTTGGTAAGGAACAGGTCGGTCAGGCCGTTGACGCGGGCGGCGTAGCGGGTCAGCACCGCGTCGTACCAGCCGGTGCGCCGTGGCCGCCCGGTCGTCACGCCGACCTCGCCGCCGACGGTCCGCAGCCGCTCGCCGGCCTCGTCGGAGCGCTCCGTGGGGAACGGGCCGGACCCCACCCGGGTCGTGTATGCCTTGACGATCCCGACCACCCGGTCGATCCGCGTCGGGCCGATGCCTGATCCGGCACACGCGCCGCCCGCGGTCGGCGAGGAGGAGGTGACGAAGGGATAGGTGCCGTGGTCGACGTCGAGCAGCGTGCCCTGTGAGCCCTCGAGCAGCACGACCTTGTCCTCGTCGAGCGCCCGGTTGAGAAGCAGGCCGGTGTCGGTCACCCGGGGGCGCAGCGCGTCGCCGTAGCCGAGGTACTCCTCGACCACGGCCGGGGCGTCGATCGCCTTGCGGTTGTAGACCTTCGCGAGCACCTGGTTCTTCTCCCGCAGCACCAGGTCGAGCTTCTGCCGCAGGATCCCGGGGTCGAGCAGGTCCTGCACCCGGATGCCGACCCGGCCGACCTTGTCGCCGTACGTCGGACCGATCCCGCGGCCGGTGGTGCCGATCCGGGCCGAGCCGAGGTAGCGCTCGGTGACCCGGTCCAGGGCCCTGTGGTGCGGCATGACCAGGTGCGCGTCCGCGGAGACGACCAGCCGCTCGCAGGAGATCCCCCGCCCCTCGAGCTGCGCGATCTCCTCGAGGAGTACGCCGGGGTCGATGACGACGCCGTTGCCGATCACCGGTACGACGTCGGGCGCGAGGACGCCGGAGGGGACCAGGTGCAGTGCGTAGCTCACGCCGTCCGGAGTGACCACCGTGTGTCCCGCGTTGTTGCCGCCCTGGTAGCGGACGACGTAGTCGACGCGGGGAGGTGGCGACGACTGGTCGTCGGTCTTGGCGCCGACGCCGAGCAGGTCGGTTGCCTTGCCCTTGCCCTCGTCGCCCCACTGGACGCCCACCAGCACGATCGCGGGCATGCGGTCTCCGGCACTTCAGCGGCGCCAAGGCCCCGGCTGCCAGCGCACGCCCGGGGCCTCTTGCGGGGGCAGCCTACCGGGTGACCGTCACCGTGACCCGCGCGAGCAGCCCGCGGAACATCGGGCAGAGCTCTCCGGGCACGCACTGCGGCCCGTAGGAGACCACGACATGGGCGGTACCACGGCCCCGCGCGAGGAAGCGCCAGCCGGTGGCGGCATTGCCGCCGTTGCGCTCCAGGACGGTACTTCCGGTCTCGGCCACGAACGCGTTGCCGCCGCTGCGGCGTCCGGGCGTGGGCTGGACGACGAGCAGCTGCCCCACCCGCAGTCTCGCCGTGACCTCTCGGACGCCGGCGACTACGACGACGGGCGCGGCCGGGGTGGGCGGCGTGATGGACGGCGACGCCGTCGCCGGCACGGCCCGAGCGGAAGCCGACGGTGGTGGGCTGCCGGCGGCCTTCGCCGGCACCGCCGCCGAGGTTCCCGCCTGGGCGCAGCCGGCGGTCGCTAGAGCGACGAGAAGGACGGCTGCGGGGAGACGCATGTCAGTTCGACGGTGGCGGCGCTGCTGTGGTTCCCGCCCGGTGGGCTTCGGGATCGCCCAGGGCAGCCGCCGCGGCCGGGTCGCCGTCACGCAGGAGGGCGGCGCAGCGCGCTGCCTCCGGTTCCTCGCCGATCCCGGCCGCGGCCCGGCCGAGCGAATGCACCGAGCGCAGGAAGCCGCGGTTGGGCTGGTGCGAACAGGGCACCGGGCCGTGGCCCTTCCAGCCGCTGCGGCGCAGCGCGCCGA
>JBPCOX010000234.1:0-7872 GCA_050999825.1 Mycobacteriales bacterium | reverse complement strand
GCCCAGTTCCGCGAGCTGGAGGCCTTCGCCGCCTTCGGCTCCGACCTGGACAAGGCATCCAAGGCCCAGCTCGAGCGGGGTGCGCGGCTGGTCGAGCTGCTCAAGCAGCCGCAGTACTCGCCGTTCCCGGTGGAGCGCCAGGTGGTCTCGATCTGGGCCGGCACCAACGGCCTCCTCGACGACGTGCCGGTCCCTGACATCCGCCGGTTCGAGGCCGAGCTGCTCGACTACATCGGGCGCTCGCACCAGGGCATCTACGACGCGATAACCCAGACCGGCAAGCGCGACGACGACACGGTGTCGTCGCTGCGGGCGGCGATCGAGGAGTTCAAGCGGCAGTTCCAGCCGGGGGACGGCCGGTCGCTGGTCAACGAGGCCGAGACCGAGGCGATGGACGAGGACGAGGTGGGACAGGAGGCGATCCAGGCCACCCGGCGGCGGCCGCCTCCAGACCGCGGCTCCGCGCGGGTCGCGGGCTAGAGTCGATGGCCGGTCAGCTGCGCGTCTATCGCCGCCGGATCCGCTCGGTCCAGTCGACGAAGAAGATCACGCGGGCGATGGAGCTCATCGCGGCGTCGCGCATCGTGAAGGCGCAGCAGCGGGTCGCCGCCGCCAAGCCGTACGCCGAGGCGATCACCGGCGTGGTCTCGGCGGTGGCCAGCCAGACCACGGTCACCTCGCCGCTGACCACGCCGCGGGAGAACCCGCGGCGAGCCGCCGTACTCGTGGTCACCAGCGACCGCGGGCTGGCCGGTGCCTACAACGCCAACGCGCTGCGTACGGCGGAGGAGCTCCGCAGCCTGGTGCAGGAGGAGGGCAAGGAGCCGGTGCCCTACCTCGTGGGGCGCAAGGCGGTCGGCTACTACCGGTTCCGCGGCCGCGACGTGACCAACGCCTGGACCGGCTTCTCCGAGCAGCCGACCTACGACGACGCCAAGGAGGTCGCGTCCGCCGTCATCGACGCCTTCGTCCGCGGCGCCGACGACGGTGGCGTGGACGAGATCCATCTCGTGCACACGGAGTTCGTCTCCGCGCTGACCCAGCGTGCGGTGGCTCGACGGGTGCTGCCGCTGGTGATCGAGTACACGGACGCGCCGGAGCGGTCCGGGCCATCCCCGCTGTATGAGTTCGAGCCCTCGGCCGAGGCGGTGCTGGAGACGCTGCTGCCCCGCTACATCGAGGCTCGGATCTACAGCGCGATGCTGGAGTCCGCCGCCTCCGAGTCGGCGGCCCGCCGACGGGCGATGAAGGCCGCTAGCGACAACGCGGACGAGCTGATCAAGGGGTTGACCCGGGCCGCAAATGCCGCTCGGCAGGCCGAGATCACCCAAGAGATCATGGAAATCGTGGGGGGCGCCGAGGCGCTGTCCAAGACCGGAGGAGACTGACATGAGCAGCGCGCTGACCGAGCGACAGGGCACCGGCACCGGCGGGACCAAGGGGCGGGTCGTTCGCGTCATCGGACCCGTCATGGACGTCGAGTTCGCGCCGGACCGGCTGCCGGAGATCCACAACGCGCTGCACGTCGAGCGGACGCTGGGTGGTGAGACGGCCACCCTGACGCTGGAGGTCGCCGGGCACATCGGCGACAACATGATCCGGGCCATCGCCATGCAGATGACCGACGGCGTCGTCCGCGGTGCCGAGGTGACCGACACCGGCTCGCCGATCATGGTGCCGGTCGGCGACGCCACGAAGGGCCACGTCTTCAACACCCTCGGCCAGCCGCTCGACGTCGCCTCGGTCGACGCCGACACGTACTGGCCGATCCATCGTCCCTCGCCGCCGTACGACCAGCTCGAGAGCAAGACCGAGATGTTCGAGACCGGTATCAAGGTCATCGACCTGCTGGCGCCGTACGTGCAGGGCGGCAAGATCGGCATGTTCGGTGGCGCCGGCGTCGGCAAGACCGTGGTCATCCAGGAGATGATCTACCGGGTCGCCGAGAACTTCGGCGGTGTCTCGGTCTTCGCCGGGGTGGGCGAGCGCACCCGTGAGGGCAACGACCTGTTCCTCGAGATGACCGAGACCGGCGTCATCGACAAGACCGCGCTGGTGTTCGGGCAGATGGACGAGCCGCCCGGCACCCGGCTGCGGGTCGCGCTCGCCGCGCTGACGATGGCGGAGTACTTCCGCGACGTCCAGAAGCAGGACGTGCTGCTGTTCATCGACAACATCTTCCGGTTCACCCAGGCCGGCTCCGAGGTCTCGACGCTGCTCGGCCGGATGCCGAGTGCGGTGGGCTACCAGCCCAACCTCGCCGACGAGATGGGTGAGCTGCAGGAGCGCATCACCTCGACCCGGGGCCACTCGATCACGTCGCTGCAGGCGATCTACGTGCCGGCCGACGACATCACCGACCCGGCGCCGCACACGACCTTCGCCCACCTCGACGCCACTACGGTGCTCTCGCGCGGGATCTCGGAGAAGGGCATCTATCCCGCGGTGGACCCCCTGGACTCGACCTCACGGATCCTGGATGCCCGCTTCCTGGGTGCCGAGCACTACGACGTGGCCCGAGAGGTGCAGCGGATCCTGCAGCGCTACAAGGACCTCCAGGACATCATCGCCATCCTGGGCATCGACGAGCTCTCCGAGGAGGACAAGGTCACCGTCGGCCGGGCCCGCCGGATCGAGCGGTTCCTGTCCCAGCCGATGTTCGTCGCCGAGCAGTTCACCGGCCAGCCGGGCAAGTTCGTGCCGTTGGCGGAGACGATCTCCTCGTTCCGCGCGCTGACCGACGGGGACTACGACCACCTGCCCGAGCAGGCGTTCTTCCTCTGCGGCGGCGTCGAGGACGTCGAGGCAAAGGCGAAGGAGCTCGAGGGGCGCTAGGCGGAGGCGCCGAGCCGCTGGCGTGGCCACCGGGCCACCACCGACCCGCAGCTGCGGTGCGCACCCCAGGCGACGCCGAGCAGGATCAGCACGTCGCCGAGGCTGAAGGCGTTCGCTAGGGGCCAGGACGCCGGTACGGCGAAGACGTCGCCGAGCCACGGCAGCTTCGGGTGCGCCAGCACGCCGGCGTTGATGAACTCGGCGGGCGAGTGGGCGATGCCGGCCCGTCGCAGCGCGCTTGGCGACGCCGGCAGCACGCCGCCGTTGAGGACGATCGTGATGCCGTTCAGGGCGCCACCCACCGCGATCACCGCGACGCCGGGCACCCGGCGGTTACGCCATACGAAGGCGCCAGCAAGGACGTAGGTGGCGATGTGCACCGCCGCGAGCAAGGGCCGTGGCCACTGCGGTACGACGGAGATCACGAGAACCTGCAGGAGCAGAGCGAGGACCAGGAGCCACACGCCGACCAGGCGGATCTCACCGAGCGCCGAGAGTCGCCCCCCGGCGAGCGGGACCGCGGCGATTGCCAGTAGTGCGGCGACGACGATCAGCACGGTGGTCTCACAGCGGTCGACTGCCTTCCGGCGCAGGCTCTAGCTCCGTTGGCAGCGGCGCTCGGGCCTCGGCGGCCTCCAGCCACACCAGGAACTCCGCGGCAGCCATGGGGCGACCGATGTAGTAGCCCTGGACGAAGTCACAGCCCAGCGGCAGCAGCCGGCGCCAGACCTCCGGCTCCTCGACGCCCTCCGCCACCACCTGGAGGCCGAGGTTGTGCCCGAGCTCGATGGTCGACCGCACGATCGCGGCATTGTTGTCCTCGCGCATCGCCTGGACGAAGGACTTGTCGATCTTGATCTCGTCGACGGCAAGGCTGCTCAGATAGGACAGCGACGAGTAGCCGGTGCCGAAGTCGTCGATCGCCAGCCGAACGCCGAGCGCCCTGAGCTGGCGGAGCACGGTCCGCGCCCGGCCGCTGTCGGACATGATGCTGCTCTCGGTGACCTCGAGGGTGAGCCGCTCCGCCGGTACGCCGGCCTCGTCCAAGGCGGCAAGCACCTGGCCGGGCAGGTCGAGGTCGCTGAGCAGCCGGGTCGAGAGGTTGAGCGCCAGCCCGATGTCGTGACCGCGTTCGGACCACCCGCGCAGCTCGCGCAGGCCCAGCCGCAGTGTCTCGCGGGTCAGCGGCCGGATCAGCCCGCTGTTCTCGGCGATCGGGATGAAGATCTCTGGACTGATCGAACCCCGCTCGGGATGCACCCAGCGCGCCAGCCCCTCGACTCCGACCAGCCGGCCGTTGCGGGTCTCGCACTTCGGCTGGTAGTGCAGGCTGACCCGACCCTCCTCCAGTCCCCGGCGCAGGTCACCCAGCAGGCTGAGGCGCTCGACGGTGTGCTCGTCGGCGTCGGCCGAGTAGACCTGATAGGTGCCGCGGTCGCCCTTGGCGGCGTACAGCGCCACGTCGGCGCGCTGCAGCAGGACATCGACGTTGTCGCCGTGCTCCGGTGCCAGCGCGATGCCGATGCTGGCACCGGCGTCGAGCCGGACGCCGTCGAGCGTGAACGGCTGGTCGAGCGACTGGGTCAGTCGCTCCGCCATCGCCTCGATCTCCCTTCGGCCCAGCCCCACCGTGAGGATGGCGAACTCGTCCCCGCCCAGGCGTGCCACGGTGTCCTCGTGCCGGACGACGCCGGCCAGCCGCCCGGCCACCGCGGTCAACAGCCGGTCCCCGACGTGGTGGCCGAGTGTGTCGTTGATCTCCTTGAAGTGATCGAGGTCGATGAACATGACCGCCAACGGTTCGCCGCTGGGGCCCGTCCGGTGCAGGGCACGCTGCACCCGCTCTCGCATCAGCGCCCGGTTGGGCAGCCCGGTGAGCGTGTCGTGGAGTGCCTGACGTTCGCGGGCGATCGCGAGGCTCGCACTCTTGTGCACGGCGGCGATCGGCATGAGCAGCAGCGGCACCAGCCACGGGCTGAACTCGACGCTCTCGAGAACCACCGGAGCGAGCGCGAGCAGCACACCTGAGGTGGACAGGTGATGGTTCAGATCGGCCCGGATGCGCTGCATCACGGGTACCTCGAGGGACAGGGCCACGACTGTCGTCGTGATGGCGTCGTTCACGATGAAGAACGTCACCGCGGCGGCGAGGGCGGGCAACAGGTCGCCTGGGTCGAAGGCGGACGTGTCCGCGATGATGGTGTGCCCGGATATGGCGGCGTAGACGCACCTCGCGGCAGCCAGGGTGAGGACGTACTGGGCCGCGTTGAAGGCGACCTTGCGAGGCTCCTTGCGCCGTCGAATGTCGTCCACGAGGACTGCGAGCACCTGGGCGCCTACGGCGAGCACCAACGGCCCGAGGATGACCAGGGCGAGCGAGAAACAGCTGGAGATCGTGACCTCGTCGACGCTGTCGTCACCGTGGGAGATCTTGATGGGGCGCAGCTCACCGAGCAGTAGCGCCGCGGCGAGTACGGCGACGGCGAGTAGCGAGACGGTCGGCGGGGTGCGGGCGGCCGCTATGACCAGGAATGCCAGGACGGCGCCGCCGGCCGTGATGACGGCAGCGACGTAACCGTCGACGACGTGCCTGCGCACCAGACGCCTCTCTGTGGTTCGTCCCGACCGGGGAGGTGACGCCTTGACGCCTCACCTCCCCGAGCGAGGCTCAGCCCCACTTGTGACCGCGGCCCGGTGCTCTCGCGGGCCGGCGGTCGGTGTCGACGGCCGGGGACGGCCGCCTCGCCATGTCCGCCTGCATCAGTGCTCCTTCTGTTGTCGGTTGTCTGGTTGCGGATCTGGATGCTCGGTCACGTTCGGATGCGACTAGTTCCACTTGGAGCCGGCCTCGACGATCGCCACCAGCGCGGTCAGCGCGCCGGTGGCGCGAATCAGCGCCAGGACTGCCCGGTTCTTGAGCTTCATCTGTCACCTCCATCCGTTGCTCGGCGGCGGCGGCTCTTGGGGCCTCTCGTCCGCATATCAATGACATCGGTGCCGGCCGGGGACGGTTGAAGTGCCGATCGGCGCAACTTGCCGGCGCCCTTCGGCGGAGCGGTCAGCCGCAACGTCCCGGCCGCCAGCGGCTCAGCTCACCGGTATCCTCGACATCCCGGCGTACCGGCCGGCCCTTGGGCGGAGGCTTTGGTGGCGGAGCTGCACGTCGAGCTGGTCGCTCCGGACCGGGAGGTCTGGTCCGGGGATGCCGAGATGGTGATCGCCCGCACCACCGAGGGCGAGGTCGGCATCCTGCCCCGGCACGCGTCGATGCTCGGTGAGCTCGTCCCGGGCGCGGTGCGGATCCGGCGCTCCGGCGCGGACGAGCTGGTGGCGGCGGTGCACGGCGGCTTCCTGTCGGTTACCGAGGCCGGCGTGTCCGTGCTGGCGGAGAGCGTCGAGCTCGCGGCGGAGATCGACGTGGCGCGGGCGCGGGCGGCGCTGGCGCGAGCAGAGGCGGGCGACGACGACGGAGCCACCGCAGCGGCCGGGCGGGCGCGGGCTCGCCTGCGCGCCGCCGGCGAGTCCGGCTGAGCCAGCGCGCCGGGCCTCTGGAGAGGCGGAGGTGCCGGTGGCGGCGGTGAGTCTGCTCGACGTCACCGGGCTCGTCGTCGTGCTGGCCGGGCTCGTGGTCGCGGGGCTGGCACTACGACGACATCTGCTGCGCCGCCGCCCTGGGACCATCGACGTGAGCGTCCGGCTGCGCCGTGCCAGCCACGGTCGCGGCTGGGCGCTGGGGGTCGGGCGCTACGAGGACGAGACCCTGACGTGGTACCGCGCCGTCAGCTTCGCGTCCCGGCCGGGCCGCACGTTCCCGCGCGCCGGCTTCTCCATCGCGGGCGAGCGGCGGCCGACCGGGCCGGAGGCGCTGGCGATGTTGGCCGACTCCGTGGTGCTGGCCTGCGTCAGCGACGGCGTACGGGTGGAGCTGGCGATGAGCGAGTCCGCCCTGGTCGGCTTCCGTGCCTGGCTGCTGGCTGTGCCGCCAGGGGCGCCGCCGCCGCGCTAGCGGTTGGCGCCGGGCTTCCAGAGCACGTCGCCGTCGGGGTTGGCCACCCGGCCGAGGATGAACAGCAGATCCGACAGGCGGTTGAGGTACGTCGCCGCCAGCGGGTTGGTCGTGTCCGGGGCCGCCTCCACCTGCGCCCAGGTAGCGCGTTCGGCCCGGCGCGTGACGGTCCGCGCGACGTGCAGGAGCGCAGCACCCGGCGTACCACCCGGCAGCACGAAGCTGCGCAGCTTGGCGAGCTTCGCGTTGTGGGTGTCACACGCGACCTCGAGCCGATCGACGTAGGCCTCGGTGACCCGCAGCGGCGGCCACTCCGGGTCCGGGACAACCGGCGTGCAGAGGTCGGCGCCGACGTCGAACAGGTCGTTCTGGATCGAGGTCAGCAGCTCGGTCACGTCGGCCGGCAGTGCGCCGAGGGCCACGGCCACCCCGATCGCTGCGTTCGCCTCGTCGACGTCGGCGTACGCCGCGATCCGCGGGTCGGTCTTGCGGGTGCGGCTCATGTCACCCAGCGCCGTCGTGCCGTCGTCCCCGGTACGGGTGTAGATGCGGCTGAGGACGACGCCGCCGCTCTGCTCGTCGGTCGAAGTCATGACCAGCAATCTAGACGTCGGGGGAGCTCGGCCCAACGTCGATCTGACCGCGGTAGATCAGTCCACCACCTCCGGCGCGCAGCTCGATGATGTCCGGGACCTTCTGGTCGACCGCGGGGCCGGTGCGCAGGAACAGGGCCAGGCCGGGCTGGACGTCGACTGGCGGCAGCCGACGCACCGGGACGAAGCTCCGGCCGTTCGCGGCATAGCTGATCCGTCCCGTTGCCCCCGGGTTCCCCAGCACCAGCACCAGCGGGTACTGGTTCCCGGGCAGCACCTGGCTGATCTGGCGTACGCCGCGCGGCGTGACCTCGTCGCGCAGGATGCCGGTGGCCCGGCCGGCCGGGATCCCGCCGGGCTGGTAGGGGGCCGGGGTCAGGTAGACCACCGTGTGCGCCGGTTGCGGCTTGTCGGTGAATTTGCTGGTCCCCTCGGCCG
>JBPCOX010000188.1:0-8077 GCA_050999825.1 Mycobacteriales bacterium | reverse complement strand
CCTCTTCTCCCTCTTCCCGGTCGGGCATGGGGGGGGGAAAAGGTTCCCTGGGGGCCCTCCCCCCCGCCCACCACCGGTGGGGGCCCCCCGCACCCGCGACCAGCGCGACGTAAGGACCGCCGATGAGTACGCCGGCAGACCGGCGCGGGGTGCCCGACGCCGAACCCGCGCCGCGCGACAGCGGCGGCGGCCGGCGTTCGGGCGGGCGCGGGCTTGAGGGCGCTTCCGGCAGCCGGTCCACCGACCGGCTCTTCCGGCGGCTGGCCGTCGCGGCCGCGGCGCTGTCCGTTCTGCTGATCGTCGGCATCGGGTTCTTCCTCGTCGTGGAGGCCGTGCCGGCTCTGCGCGCCAACACCGGCAGCTTCTTCTCGACCAGGACCTGGTTCCCGAACTCCAGCCCGCCCGTCTTCGGGGTCGCGGCTATCGCCTTCGGCACCCTGCTCAGCTCGCTGCTCGCACTCGTCCTCGCCGTACCGGTCGCCGTCGGTGTCGCGCTCTTCATCTCGACCTACGCCCCGCGCCGGCTCGCCGTCGCCCTCGGCTATGTCGTCGACCTGCTGGCCGCCGTTCCATCGGTCGTCTACGGGCTGTGGGGCGCACTGTTCCTCAACCAGTACGTAGTGGACTTCTCCGGCTGGCTGGAGCGCTACTTCGGCTGGCTCCCGCTCTTCTCGACCGACTCCGGCGCCGGTCCCTATGGACGCTCGGTGCTGCTCGCCGGCGTGGTGCTCGCCGTCATGGTGCTGCCGATCACCGCGGCGATCTCGCGGGAGGTCTTCCTGCAGGTTCCCACCGAGCACAAGGAGGCCGCGCTCGCCCTGGGCGCCACTCGGTGGGAGATGGTTCGAACGGCGGTGCTGCCCTATGGCCGGCCCGGCGTCATCGGCGCCAGCATGCTCGGGCTGGGGCGGGCCCTCGGCGAAACCATCGCCGTCGCGCTGGTGCTCGCCGCCAACTACGAGATCAACCTGCACCTGCTGGAGCCGGGCGGCAACACCATCGCGGCCAACATCGCGCTGCAGTTCGCCGAAGCCGGGCAAACCGGCCGCGGTGCACTCATCGCGTCCGGTCTGGCGCTGTTCGTGATCACACTGATCGTGAACTACGCCGCCCGGACCGTCATCGCCCGGCGGCGCGAGTTCGCGGGAGCGTCGGGATGAGCACCGTCCTCGCCCCACCGGCCCCGTCCCCCGAGCGCACCGGCCTGCGGCGCCGGGCCCTGCCCGGCTGGGCGGTCCCCGCCTTCGCCCTCGCGGCAGTCGGGCTGAGCCTGCTGCTGGCCGCCGTCCGGGGGACCGGGGGGCTGGTCCCGATCGCCGTGGTGTCCTACCTGCTCTTCGTGCTGGGGCTGGTCGGCGCGTCGGCCTTCGTCGAGGGCGGCCGGCGGGCCCGTGACCGGCTGGCCACCGCGCTGGTGGGGGGTGCCTTCGGCACCGCCCTGGCGCCGCTGCTCGCCGTACTCGGTGTGGTCGTCTCCCGCGGCCTCGAGCGGTTCGACCTGGACTTCTTCACCCACTCGATGCGCGGTGTCGGACCGACCGATCGCGGCGGCGGGGCCTACCACGCGATCGTGGCGACCTTGGAGCAGGTCGGCCTGGCCAGCGCCTTCGCGGTGCCGGTCGGCATCCTGGTGGCCATCTACCTGGTCGAGTACGGCCGCGGGACTTTCGCCACGGTGACGAGCTACGTCATCGACGTGATGACCGGCCTGCCGTCGGTGGTCGCCGGCCTGTTCGTGCTGGCCTTCTTCATCCTCTACCTGCAGCACGGCCGCGGCTTCTCCGGCTTCGCCGGCGCCATCGCTCTCTCACTGCTGATGCTGCCGATCGTCGTCCGCTCCACCGAGGAGATGCTCAAGCTGGTCCCCGATGCGCTGCGCGAGGCGTCGTACGCGCTGGGCGTGCCGCGTTACCGGACGATCCTGCGCATCGTCCTGCCCACGGCGCTGCCCGGCATCGTCACCGGCGTCATGCTCGGCGTCGCGCGCATCTTCGGCGAGACCGCACCGATCCTCCTGGTGACCTTCGGCACCGACTCGATCAACCTCGACCCGTTCCACGGGGCGCAGTCGAGCCTGCCGCTCTTCGTCTTCCAGCAGGCCAGCCAGCCGAACGTCACCGCCATCGACCGCGCCTGGACCGGCGCACTCACGCTTATCCTCATCGTCATGGTCCTCAACATCGTCGCCCGTCTGGTCGCCCGACGCGCCGGCGTCCGCCGCTGACCCAAGGACTCCCATGGCCAAACGCATCGACGTCTCCGGGCTCACCTGCTTCTACGGCAAGTTCCCGGCTGTGAGCGATGTCTCGATGACCATCGAGCCCAAGACGATCACTGCGCTGATCGGCCCCTCGGGCTGCGGCAAGTCGACGTTCCTGCGTGCACTCAACCGCCTGCACGAGGTGATCCCGAACGCCCGCGTCGAGGGCAAGGTGCTGCTCGACGACGAGGACATCTACGGCCCCTCGGTCGACCCCGTGGCGGTCCGCCGCACGATCGGCATGGTTTTCCAGCGACCCAACCCGTTCCCCACCATGAGCATCTACGACAACGTCGCGGCCGGCCTGAGGCTCAACGGCGTCCGGAAGAAGGGCGTGGTCGACGACGCGGTCGAGTCCTCGCTCAAGAGCGCGAACCTCTGGGACGAGGTGCGCACCCGGTTGAAGCGGCCGGGCGCCGGCCTCTCCGGCGGCCAGCAGCAGCGCTTGTGCATCGCCCGGGCGATCGCGGTCGCGCCCGAGGTTCTGCTGATGGACGAGCCGTGCTCTGCGCTCGACCCGATCTCGACGCTCGCCATCGAGGACCTGATGGCCGATCTCAAGGACCGCTACACGATCGTCATCGTCACCCACAACATGCAGCAGGCCTCCAGGGTGAGCGATGTCACGGCGTTCTTCACGATCAAGGGCGCTGGCGAACCCGGGTACCTGGTGGAGATGGACGACACGAGGAAGATCTTCACAAATCCCTCCGAGAAGCGAACTGAGGACTACATCACCGGCCGGTTCGGCTAGAGCCGGGGCGGCGGCCCGGGAGCGGCATCGAGCTTGGCCCTCGGCTCCCACTCGGCCGTTCGGAGTCGGTGAATGACGCCGTACGGCGGCTTCAGAAGGGTGCGGCGGCCTGTCAGCCTGAGCGCATGTCCTCCTCATCGGCACGACCGGGGTCCGAGCCGGTACAGCCGCTGCCGATCCTGTGCGTACGCCGGGAGCTGTACACGCGGCTGCACTGCCCGCGGCGGAGCGACCTGCCGCCGCTACGGATGGGACCGACCCGGCCGCGGCCCTACCTGGGCCCGCACTGCCGCGCCATCCGCTGACCACGACGCACCGGGCCGGCCGGCGCTCGCCGTATCGTGCGCCGGGTGACCCGGCGGCGGATCGAGCTGCCGACAGCAGCCGTCCTGATCAGCTGGCTGCTGACGCGGGCCGCGATGGTGGCCGTCGTGCACTGGAGCGGCTATCCCAGTCCCGGCGCGGTCACCAGCGACACCCGGCTCTACGCCTCCTGGGCGGCGATCCTGCGCACCGGGCACTTTCCGGCCGCCGACCCGAGCTGGCAGTACCCGCCCGGGGCGGGGGGCGTCCTGCTCGGGCCTGCGCTGACCGGCCTCGACTACTCCGCCACGTTCATGACCTTGATGCTCGTCGTCGACCTCGCCGTCCTGCTCGCGCTGCTTCGCCGCCGGCACGGGTCCGGCGGGAGGCGCGCTGCCTGGACCTGGGTGGTCGGCATCGTCGCGGTGGGACCGGTGGCGCTGAACCGGTTCGACCTGGTGCCCACGGCGCTGGCGGTCGCCGGGGTGCTCGTCGCCTCGCCGTACGCCGCCGGTGCGCTGCTGGGTCTGGGCGCGTCGGTCAAGCTCTGGCCGGCGGTGTTGCTCGTCGGCGTGCGGGAGAGGGGTACGCCGGTCCGCACCGCCGGCACGATGTTGGTGCTGGGCGGGGCGGCGCTCGCCACGTTGGCCGCCGTCGGTCGGCTCGGCGAGGCCCTGCGCTTCGCTGCCCACACCCGCGACCGCGGGCTGCAGATCGAGTCGGTCGCGGCAACCCCCTACCTGCTGGTGCACGCCTTCGCACCGGACGCCGGCGGGCTGCGCATCGTCCGCCGCTACGGCGCCTACGAGGTGGTGGGCCGTTTCGTCGACCTCGGTGTGCTTCTCGCCACCCTCGCCACGTTGGTGGGCCTGGCGGCGTACGCCCTGGCAGCCTGGCGGTCCCGCCGCGGCGGCGGCCGGGAGGATCCGGCGGGGCTTGCCTTCGCCGCCGTACTCCTGCTGCTCGTGACCAGCAAGGTGCTCAGCCCGCAGTACCTGGTGTGGGCGGTCGGGGTGGGCGCGGTCACCCTGCTGGGAACCGACCAGCGGCACCGTCGGGCGGTAGGGCTGGTGGTGGCGGCGGCGGCGCTGTCCCAAGGGGTCTTTCCGGGCAGCTACCTCTCCCTGCTGCACGCCCGACCGGCGGCGGTCCTGCTCTTGACGCTCCGCAATCTGGTCCTCCTTACCGCGCTCTTACTCGTCCTTCGCCGCACCGTTACGACCGCCCGCCCAGGCGTACCGCCGCCGCTACATCTCCCTCGCCGACCACACCCTCGGCCGCCCAGCGTCGTTGGAGTTGCGAGAACGGACGACCCGACGGAGCCACCATGAGCAGCAACGGGAACGGTCACCTGAACGGCTGCGCCCACCTCACGGTGCGACAGCTCGACGTGCTACGGCTGGTAGCCGAAGGCCGGTCCAACGCCGAGATCGCCCGCACCCTCTACGTCTCCCCGAGCACCGTCAAGACCACCATCACCCAGCTCTCCCGGCGACTGGGGGCGCGCAGCCGTGCGCACGCGGTGCACAAGGGCTGGGAAAACGGCCTGTTCGTCTAACCTGTCCGCTCAACTGCCCGGCTCAGCTGCACCCGTGAGGGAGCGCCCGATGACCCGTCGTGTCCGGCCGAGCTGGCGGGTGGGACTGCTGCTCGCCGCCGCGCTAACCGTGCCGCTGCTGCCGCCGCACCCCACGGCCGAACCGGCCGCACCGCTTGCCGGCTCGGGCGCGGCCGGCCGTCCCAACATCGTCTTCGTCCTCACCGACGACCAGACCATCGACTCGATGACGGCGATGCCGTACCTGCGCAGCCACCCCGGCGGCCACTGGGTCGAGTTCAGCAACGCGGTCGATCACACCCCCCTGTGCTGCCCGTCCCGGGCGACGATCCTGAGCGGCCAGTACAACCACGTCACCGGGGTCCTGCAGAACGGCTACGGCTCCTCCTTCCGCGACACCGACACGATCGCCACCTGGCTGCAGGGCGCCGGTTACCGGACCGGGCTGTTCGGCAAGTACCTCAACTTCTACCCGTGGGCCAAGGGCGCCACCTACATCCCGCCCGGCTGGAGCTCGTTCGTGGCCTTCCAGCAGGTCGGCGGCTACTTCGACTACGACCTCAACGTCAACGGTCGGTCAACTCACTACGGGACGACCGCGGCCGACTACTCGACCGACGTACTGGCCGGCAAGGCCGCCGAGTTCATCCGGACGTCCACCTCGCCGTTCTTCCTGTACTACTCCACCGCCGCGCCGCACCTGCCGGCCGATCCCGCGCCACGGCATGCCAACGCGTTCGCCGATCTGACGATGCCGCGGTCGCCGAACTTCAACGAGGCCGACGTGTCGGACAAGCCGATCGTGGTGCGGCAGCTGCCGCTGCTGACGGCCGCCGAGGCCGCCGAGCAGGACCGGCTCCGCCGCCAGCAGTACCGCTCGATGCTCGCGGTCGACGAGGCGATCGCCAAGCTCGTGGACACCCTGACCACGGCCGGCAAGCTGGACAACACCGTGCTGGTCTTCATGACCGACAACAGCATCGCGCTCGGCGAGCACCGCTGGGAGCTCAAGGGCTGCGCCTACGAGGAATGCCTGCGTACGCCGCTCCTCATCCGGTTCCCGTCCTCGTCCGCCGGCACCCGGACGGTACCGGCGCAGGTCAGCAGCGTCGACCTGGCCGCGACCTTCGCGGAGCTCGGCGGCGCCCGACCGAGCATCCACCAGGACGGCCTGAGCCTGGTGCCGCTGCTCAAGGGGACCGCGAGCACGTGGCCCTCCGACGTACTGCTGGAGTACCACAAGCCCAAGCGGGACGAGTTCTGGGGACTGCGCAGCCCACGCTGGAAGTACGTCGAGTGGGTCTACACCGGCGAGCGGGAGGTCTACGACCTGGTCCGCGACCCCTATGAGCTGCAGAACCAGGCCGGCAAGGCGGCGTACGCCGGCGTCCAGAAGGAGCTGGCCGCCGACCTGGCGCGGCTGCGCCGGGGTAGCCACGACACGGCCCCGGACGTGTCGATAACGGCCGGTCCGGCCGCCAACACGTCGTCGCACACGGCCACGTTCTCCTTCGCGGCGGACGAGACCTCCGCGCGGTTCACCTGCAGTCTCGACGGCGGAGCCGCTGCGGCGTGCACGACCGGGACGTCGTACTCGCAGCTGTCGAGCGGCGCCCACTCGGTCTCGGTCGCGGCGACCGACCCGACCGGCAACAGCGGCCGGGGCGGCACCTGGCGCTGGACGATCAGCTAGCTCCGCGACGGCGAGTTCCTCAACTCTTCACATCTGCGGGCTAGAGCCTGAACCGGTGGCCTCGGCATACTCGGCGCAGCTCTCCGTGCGACCGGACCCCGCTCGACAGCCTGGCGGGCCGGCTCGCCGAGTCGCAGTTCCCCCGGGACGCCTCCGCGACTGCGGGGCAGGCGGCTCCACGCCCGCAGGCGCCACGGCAGAGCCTGGTAACCCCGTGAGCAGCCGCCCCATCAGTGACTACGCGCTCCTGTCCGACTGCCACTCGGCCGCACTCGTCAGCGAGACCGGCTCGGTCGACTGGCTGGCCTGCCACGCTTCGACTCTGCTTCGATCTTCGGCAGGCTGCTCGACCCGGGTGCCGGTCACTGATCGATCCACCCGGCCGGTGAGTACGACGCCGCGCGGTCCTACCTGCCGGGAACGCTCGTCCTGTCCACGCACTTCGGCACCCCGGACGCTGCGTTCACGGTGACGGACGCTCTGGTTCTCGACGCCGACAGTGACACGCATGCGCTGGGTCGGCGGGTCCCGCACGCGCTGGTGCGGGTGATCCGCGTGCTCCACGGGACACCTCGGGTCGAGGTGGAGTTCGGGCCGCGGCCGGAGTACGGCCGCGTCCTGCCCCGGCTCGTCAGGATTCCCGGCGGCGTCTCGGCCGTCGGCGGTGCGTGCGCGCTGGCGCTGTCGGGACCGCGCCTACGCACAGGCCGTCGACAGCGACGTGCTCGACGCCACCGCACTGCTGCTGGCGACCACGGGGTTCCTACCGGCGGACGACGCACGGATGGCCGCGACCATCGACCGGGTCGCGGCCGGGCTGGCTGCCCCCTGCGGCCTGATCTACCGCTTCGAGCACGCTCCGAACACCCCTCGCCTGGAGCCGACCTTTCTGCTGTGCAGCTACTGGCTGGTCCAGTGCCTGGCGCTGGCCGGCCGACCCCGGCAGGCCCGCGCGATCTTCGAGCGGGCCACGGCGTACGCCACCGACGTCGGCCTGCTCAGCGAGGAGGCCGACCCCTTGACCCGCGAGCTACTCGGCAACTTTCCCCAGGGCATGAGCCACGTCGGGCTCATAAGCGCCGCTACCAGGATCCGCGTCGCTGAGGACGCCCGGCTCCCGCTCTGACCGAAGCTCCACGGCGCGGCGCGACCAGAATGCGGTCCCGCCCGGGTCGAAGCGGTAGCCGACGCCCCACACGGTGCGGATCGCGGTGGGGCGGGAGGGGTCCGGCTCCACCTTGCTGCGGAGCCGGCGCATGTGCACCGTCACCGTCGAGGCGTCGCCTAAGGTGTATCCCCAGACATCTTGGAGCAGTTGCTCTCGCCGCAGCGCGCGCGGAGGGCGCCGCATCAGGTACACGAGCACGTCGAACGCGCGCATTGTGAGCCGCACCTCCGCGCCGAAAATCCCCACCCGCCGACGCAGCTCGTCGGCGACCAGCGGGCCGGCGGTGAGCACCCGGCCACGATCGACGAAGGTGCGCCGCAGGACCGCCCGAACCCTTGCGC
>JBPCOX010000152.1:0-3819 GCA_050999825.1 Mycobacteriales bacterium | reverse complement strand
GCGGAACGGGGCATCCTGCTGGCCGACACCAAGCTGGAGTTCGGTCACGGTGCGGACGGGGTCCTCACGCTCGGCGACGAGGTGCTGACCCCGGACTCGTCGCGCTTCTGGCCGGCCGACCGCTGGCGGCCGGGGGAGTCGCAGCCGTCCTACGACAAGCAGTACGTGCGGGACTGGCTCACCGCACAGTCGGGTTGGGACCGGCAGTCACCACCACCGCCGCTGCCGGACGACGTCGTACGCCGCACCCGCGACCGCTACGTCGAGGCCTACGAGCGCCTGACGGGACGGGCGTTCGCCGACTATCTCGACGCAGGAGGGGCCTAGATGACGCGGATCGTGCGGTAGGTGTCGTCGGACGGGCAGCGGCGCGATCCGCTGGATAGGCTGGATGTTCACCTGCCGGGGAGGACTCGCGTGGTCCGCGTCGTCGTCGACGTCATGCTCAAGCCGGAGATTCTCGACCCGCAGGGCCAGGCCATCGCCGCGGCGCTGCCGCGACTCGGCTTTCCCGGCGTACGGATCGTGCGCCAGGGCAAGCGCTTCGAGCTCGAGCTGGACGGTACGCGCGACGACTCCACCCGCGCCCGCGCCGAGCAGATCGCCGAGACGCTGCTCGCCAACCCGGTCATCGAGGAGTTCAGCGTCCACCTCGGCGACTGAGCACACAGGCGCCTCCATACGGTTACACGCTCCGAACCGGCGGGAACCCTCGAAGCAGACCGTCGAGGAGGCGCCGCCGTGAAGGTCATGCTCACGCTCGCTCTACCGCGGGACGAGCTGAGCATCCCGGTCGTACGCCGCATCCTCGCCGCGGCCATGAAGGTGCTGGGAGTCGACGGCAACTGCATCGACGAAGTCGCCGTCGCGGTCACCGAGGCCTGTACCAACGTGCTCGAGCATGCAGCCTCCGGTGCCAACTACGAGGTGACCGTCGGTATCGACCAGGACATCTGCGTGATCGAGGTGATCGACGCCGGCGGCGGCTTCGACGCCGGCGGCGTCGGGATGTCGACCGCAGAGCTCTCCGCGGAGGAGGGCCGCGGCATCCACCTGATGCGCCAGATGGTCGACCGGGTCCGCTTCGACAGCCGGCCTGAGCAGGGAACGGTCGTCCATCTGGAGAAGCGGCTGCACTGGCATGAGGGCGCGGCCATCGAGCGGCTCTCGACCAACGGCAACGCCCCGACGGCGGCGCCTGTCGCCGGGCCCGCGCCGGGCTCGCTCGGATAGCCTCGGAGCCTCCCACCCACCGAACGCCGGAGGCCCGCATGACCGGCAGCGGGAACCGGGTCGGCGTGGTGACCTTTCCCGGCTCGCTCGATGACCGGGACGCGCTGCGCGCGGTCCGCAGAGCGGGTGGGGAGCCCGTCCCGCTGTGGCACCGGGACACCGGTCTGGCCGGCGTCGACGCGGTCATCCTGCCGGGCGGCTTCTCCTACGGCGACTACCTGCGGGCCGGCGCCATCGCCAGGTTCGCACCGATCATGACCGCCGTCGCCGACGCCGCCCGTGGTGGGCTGCCCGTGCTGGGCATCTGCAACGGGTTCCAGGTCCTCTGCGAGACACACCTGCTGCCCGGAGCCCTGGTTCGCAACGCCGGCCTGCGCTTTCTCTGCCGCGACCAGCGGCTGCGCGTGGACAGTGTCCGGACTTCATGGACCTCGGCGTACGCCGACGGCAGCGAGATCGTGCTGCCGCTCAAGAACGGCGAGGGCTGCTACGTCGCCTCCGAGCGCACCCTGGACGAGCTCGAGGCCGAGGGCCGGGTGGTCCTGCGCTACGCCGGCGGCGCGCCCAACGGCTCCCTGCGCGACATCGCCGGCATCGCCAACCCGGCCGGCAACGTGGTCGGGCTGATGCCGCACCCGGAGCACGCGGTCGAGGCGCTGACGGGGGCCGGGGAGGACGGCCTCGGGATCTTCCGCTCGGCGTTGCGTGCGCGAACCGCCGCATGACCGACCCGGTGGAGCTGGCCGACACGGTGGAGCTGGCCGCAAAGGATCCCGACGCCGTCCAGCCGTACGCCGTGCTCGGGCTGCGGACCGACGAGTACGACCGGATCCGCGCCGTCCTCGGCCGCCGCCCGACCGGCACCGAGCTGGCGATGTACAGCGTCATGTGGAGCGAGCACTGCTCCTACAAGAGCTCCAAGTTGCACCTGCAGCGCTTGGGCGATGTGCCGGCCGGCGACCGGCTGCTGGTCGGGATGGGCGAGAACGCCGGCGTCGTCGACGTGGGCCAGGGTCTTGCCGTCACCTTCAAGATCGAGAGTCACAACCACCCGAGCTTCCTCGAGCCCTATCAGGGGGCGGCGACGGGGGTCGGCGGCATCGTCCGCGACATCCTGACCATGGGCGCCCGCCCCATCGCAGTGCTGGACTCGCTGCGGTTCGGCGACGCCGAGGCACCCGACACCGCCCGGGTGCTGCCGGGCGTAGTGGCGGGGATCGGTGGCTACGGCAACTGCCTCGGCCTGCCCAACGTCGGCGGCGAGGTGGTCTTCGACCCGGCGTACGGCGGCAACCCGCTGGTCAACGCGCTCTGCGTCGGGGTGCTGCCGGTGGACCGGATCCAGCGGGCGCGGGCCACCGGCACCGGCAACGCGGTCGTCCTGCTCGGCGCCAAGACCGGCCGGGACGGCATCGGCGGGGTGTCGGTCCTGGCCAGCGCCGGCTTCGACGAGAGCGGTGGGCCGAGCCGGCGGCCGGCGGTGCAGGTGGGCGACCCGTTCACCGAGAAGCTGCTGATCGAGTGCTGCCTGGAGCTCTTCGACCACGGACTGGTGACCGGCATCCAGGACCTCGGCGGAGCCGGGCTGACCTGCGCGCTCGCCGAGACGGCCAGCGCCGGCGGCGCCGGGATGGCGGTCGAGCTGGAGCGGGTGCCGTTGCGGGAGCCCTCGATGGACCCACTGGAGATCCTCACCAGCGAGTCCCAGGAACGAATGCTCGCGATCGTCGCCCCGGCCGACGTGGCGCAGGTGCTGGGGTTGGCGGACCGCTGGGGAGTGCTCGCGACGGTGATCGGAGCGGTGACCGGCACCGGCCGGCTGCGCGTGTCCTGGCGCGGTGCAGAGGTGGCCGACCTACCACCGGGCTCGCTCGTCGACGACGGGCCGGTCTACGAGCGGCCGCTGGCCCGCCCGCTCGGTCTCGACGCCCTCCAGGCCGACGACCCGGCCCGGCTGGCCCGCCCGCGGACCGGCGCGGAGCTGCGCGAGACGCTGCTGCGCCTGGTCGCCAGCCCCAACCTGTGCTCGCGCTCCTGGGTCACCGACCAGTACGACCGATACGTGCAGGGAAACACGGTGCTGGCCATGCCGGCCGACGCCGGCGTCGTACGGCTCTCGGAGCAGACCGGGCTCGGCGTGGCGCTGGCCACCGACGGCAACGGCCGCTACGCCGCGCTCGACCCGTACGCCGGTGCGCAGCTGGCCCTCGCCGAGGCCTACCGCAACGTGGCGGTGACCGGCGCCCGCCCGATCGCGGTCACCAACTGCCTCAACTTCGGCAGCCCCGAGGACCCGGCGGTGATGTGGTCATTCGCCGAGGCGGTGCGCGGTCTGGCCGACGGCTGCCGGGCACTCGGCACGCCGGTGACCGGGGGCAACGTCAGCTTCTACAACGCGACCGGCGGCACGGCGGTCCACCCCACCCCGGTCGTCGGCGTGCTCGGGCTCATGGACGATGTCGCGCGGCGTACGCCGATGGGGTTCCGCGACGTGGGGGACGTGCTGCTGCTGCTCGGCGACACCCGGGCCGAGCTCGGCGGCTCCGAATGGGCCTGGGTGACGCACCGACACCTGGGCGGTCGCCC
>JBPCOX010000013.1:0-6089 GCA_050999825.1 Mycobacteriales bacterium | reverse complement strand
CGGGTGATCAACACCCATCCGGCGCTGCTGCCGGCCTTTCCCGGCGCCCACGCGGTCCGCGACGCGCTCGCCTACGGCGTGAAGATCAGCGGTGCGACGGTGCACGTCGTCGACGCCGGCCTGGACTCGGGTCCGGTGGTCGCACAGTGCGCGGTCGAGGTGGCCCCCGGCGAGGACGAGCCGGCACTGCTTCGCCGCATCCAGGCCGTGGAGCGGCCGTTGCTGGTGGAGGCTGTCCGCCGGCTCGCGGCCGGCTACCGGCTGGAGGGCCGCCGAGTGGTGCTCTCGTGACCCGCTCGCCGGTACGTCGGGCGCTGGTCAGCGTCTCGGACAAGACCGGGCTCGAGGATCTCGGCCGCGGCCTGGCCGAAGCCGGCGTGGAGATCGTCTCGACCGGCTCGACCGCGGCCCGGCTGTCCGCGGCCGGAGTGCCGGTCACCCCGGTGGCCGAGGTCACCGGCTTCCCCGAGTGCCTCGATGGTCGGGTGAAGACGCTGCACCCCGCCGTGCACGCCGGGCTGCTGGCCGACCGGCGCCGGCCGGAGCACCTGGCCCAGCTGACCGAGCTCGGCATCGGATTGTTCGAGCTCGTGGTGGTCAACCTCTACCCGTTCCGGGAGACCGTCGCCGGCGGCGGGACGCCCGACGAGGTGGTGGAGTCGATCGACATCGGCGGGCCGGCGATGGTCCGGGCGGCGGCGAAGAACCACACCTCGGTCGCCGTCGTCGTGGACCCGGGCCGGTACGCCGAGGTGCTGGCCGGGGTGCGGGCCGGTGGCTTCGACCTCGCGGCCCGCCGGGCGCTGGCCGCCGCCGCCTTCGCCCACACCGCGGCCTACGACGTCGCCGTGGCCAACTGGTTCGCCCAGGAGCTCGCGAGCTCGCAGTGGTGGCCCGCCTTCGCCGGGGTGGCGTTCGAGCGGACGGCGATCCTGCGCTACGGCGAGAACCCGCACCAGCGGGCCGCCCTCTACCGCGACCGCGACGAGCCGGTCGGGCTGGCCTCGGCCGAGCAGCTCCACGGCAAGGCGATGTCCTACAACAACTACCTCGACGCCGACGCGGCCCGGCGGGCGGCGTACGACTTCGCCGAGCCCTGCGTCGCCATCGTCAAGCACACCAACCCCTGCGGCATCGCCCTCGGCCCGGACGTGGCGGAGGCGCACCGCAAGGCGCACGCCTGCGACCCGACGTCCGCGTTCGGCGGGGTGATCGCCGTCAACCGCGCGGTCAGCGCGGCGATGGCCGAGCAGGTGACGGAGGTCTTCACTGAGGTCGTCGTCGCGCCTGCGTACGACGAGGGGGCGCTGGCGCTGCTCGGGCACAAGCCGTCGATCCGGCTGCTGCGGGTGCCGGCGCCGGCGCCGGCAGGGGTGGAGTGGCGCCCGGTGTCCGGCGGCGTCCTGGCGCAGACCCCGGATCGGCTCGACGCTCCTGGCGACGACCCGGCCGGCTGGACACTGGCCGCCGGGGAGCCGGCCGACGAGGTGGCCCTGGCCGACCTCGGCTTCGCCTGGCGGGCAGCGCGGGCGGTGAAGTCCAACGCGATCCTGCTCGCCGCGGACCTTGCCACGGTCGGCGTCGGGATGGGGCAGGTCAACCGGATGGACGCCGCCCGGCTGGCGGTAGCCAGGGCAGGGGAGCGCGCGGCCGGGTCGGTGGCGGCCAGCGACGCCTTCTTCCCGTTCCCGGACGGGCTGCAGGTGCTGGTCGAGGCCGGCGTGCGGGCGGTCGTGCAGCCTGGCGGATCCGTGCGCGACGACATCGTCGTGGCTGCCGCAGCGGCTGCCGGCATCACCCTGTACCTCACCGGCACCCGCCACTTCGCCCACTGACGTGGACGAGCGGGTCGAGCAGGACCTGTCCGGGGTCGACTGGTACGGCGAGGATCTCCGCGGCGCGCGTTTCCGCCGCTGCCGGTTCTTCGACGCGCGGCTCGACGAGGTCACGACGTGCGGCTGCGTCTTCGAGGACTGCGACCTGTCCGGGGTGTCCCTCGCCGCCTCGGTGCACGAGGACACGGCGTTCCTGCGCTGCCGGTTCCGGCGGGCGTCGCTGTTCGGCGCCACCCTGCGCGGCTGCAAGCTGACGGGGTCGGTGTTCGAGTCGGCGGTGCTGCGGCCGCTGACGGTCGAGGGCGGCGACTGGTCCTACGTCTCGCTGCGCGGCCAGTCGCTGGCCGGTGTCAGCCTGGCCGGCGTACGGCTGCGGGAGGCCGACCTCTCGAGCGCGGACCTGACCGGTGCCGACCTGACGGGAGCCGACCTGGGGCACGCCCGGCTGCATGAGGTCCGGCTGCAGGATGCGGACCTGCGTGGCGCGTCGCTCGAGGGGGTCGACCTGCGTGGCCTGGACCTCACCGGTGTCCGGCTCGACCTGGCCCAGGCGGTGACGCTCGCCGGGCAGTACGGCGCCGAGGTGGACTGGGCCTGACGGGCCGCGTGACAGACTCAGGCGCGTGAGCGCGACGACCCTCGATGGCAAGGCGGCGGCCGCGTCGGTACGGGCGGACCTGATGAGCCGGGTGGCGGAGCTCACTTCGCGCGGGCGCACGCCCGGCCTCGGCACCGTGCTGGTGGGCGACGACCCGGGCAGCCGGTCCTATGTCGCCGGCAAGCACCGGGACTGCGCCCAGGTGGGCATCGCATCCATCGAGCGGGTGCTGCCGTCGACGGCGACCCAGGAGCAGGTCGCGGGGGTCGTCGACGAGCTGAACGCCGACCCGGCCTGCACGGGCTACATCGTCCAGCTCCCCTTGCCGGCCGGGCTGGACGCCGGCGCGGTACTCGAGCGGATCGACCCGGCCAAGGACGCGGACGGGCTGCACCCGGTGAACCTCGGCCGGCTGGTGCTCATGGAGCGCGGCCCGCTGCCCTGCACGCCCCGGGCCTGCGTGGAGCTGCTGCGGGCGTACGGCGTCGCGCTGGCCGGCGCGAATGTGACGATCGTCGGCCGGGGCGTCACCGTCGGCCGGCCGCTCGGCCTGCTGCTCACCCGGCGTACGGAGAACGCCACGGTGACCCTCTGCCACACCGGCACGAAGGACCTGGCGGCCCACCTGCGCTCGGCCGACATCGTGGTCGCAGCTGCCGGCGTGGCCGGTCTGGTCCGGGCCGAGGACGTCAAGCCCGGTGCCGCGGTCCTGGACGTGGGGATCACGCGCACCGATGCCGGCCTGGTCGGGGACGTCGACCCCGGCGTACGCGAGGTGGCCGGTTGGCTGGCTCCCATCCCCGGGGGGGTCGGACCGATGACCCGGGCCATGCTGCTGACGAACGTCGTCGAGGCCGCCGAGCGGCTCAGCGGACCCTGAGGTGTGGCCGACCACGGCCCGGTTCGACAACGGCCGGCTGGTGATCGGCGGACTCGACGTCGTCACGCTGGCCGCCCGCTTCGGCACCCCGCTCTATGTCATCGACGAGGACGACTTCCGGGCTCGCTGCCGGCGGTGGCGGGCCGCGTTCGCCGACGCGGACGTGTACTACGCCGGAAAGGCGTTCCTCTGCGTCGAGGTCGCGCGCTGGCTGGCTTCGGAGGGCCTGTCGCTCGACGTCTGCACCGGCGGTGAGCTGGCGGTGGCCGAACGGGCCGGTTTCCCGGGCGAACGGCTGCTCTTCCACGGCAACAACAAGTCGGTCGCCGAGCTGCGGCGCGCGGTGGGATACGGCGTCGGCCGGATCGTCCTCGACTCCTTCACCGAGATCGAGCGGCTGGCAAGGGTCGCCGCAGAGGCCGGCGTCCGGCAGCCGGTGCTGGTACGGGTCACCCCGGGGGTCGAGGCCTCTGCCCACGACTACGTGGCCACGGGTGTGGAAGACCAGAAGTTCGGCTTCTCGCTGGCCGCGGGCGCCGCGGCAACAGCAATCCGCAAGGTGCTGGCCACATCCGCGCTGGAGCTGCGTGGGCTGCACGTGCACATCGGATCGCAGATCTTCGGTACCGACGGGTTCGTGCTGGCCGCTCGCCGGATGGTCGGACTGCTGGCCGCCGTCCGCGCGGAGCGTGGCGTCGAGCTGGCCGAGCTCGATCTCGGCGGCGGGATGGGCATCGCCTACACCAGTCGGGAAGCGCCGCTCTCGCCAGCGGAAGTCGCCGCGGCGCTGCGGGGCGCGGTCGCGCAAGAGTGTGCCGCGGCCGGGTTGCCCGAGCCGCGCATCGCCGTAGAACCGGGCCGGGCGATCAGCGGCCCGGCGGGGGTCGCCGTGTACGAGGTCGGAACGGTGAAGGAGCTGCCGGGCCTGCGCACCTACGTCAGCGTGGACGGCGGCATCAGCGACAACGTGCGGGCGGCACTGTACGGCGCGCGCTACACCGTCGTGCTGGCATCCCGGCGCTCGTCGGCCCCGTCGCGGTCGGTCACCGTGTGCGGCAAGCACTGTGAGGCCGGCGACATCCTCGCCCGCGACGTCGAGCTGCCGGCGGACCTGTGCCCGGGTGACCTCGTCGCCGTACCCGCGAGCGGTGCCTATCACCGTTCCATGGCCAACAACTACAACCAGGTGCCCCGCCCGCCGGTGGTCGCCGTCGCCGCGGGAGCCGCACGCGTCCTCCTCCGTCGGGAGACGGAGGGCGACCTGCTGCGCCTGGACGCCGGCTGACGTCGAGCGACCCTCAGCCGGCGCGGCGTACCCGCTCGTCCCCGTGGGCGGGCAGCGGCCGGACCACGCCGAGCGAGAGCACCTCGTTGGCCAGCCGCGCCCGCCGGTTGACGCCTTCGGCGATCCGGAACTTCTGGTACAGCCGGAGCAGGTGCTGCTTGACCGCGGCCTCGGTGACCACCAGCTCGTCCGCGATGTCGTGCGCGGTGGCCGGGGCCACGAAGGCGTCCTGGGCAAGCGCCGGCCGGCACAGCGAGGTGAGAACCTCGACCTCTCGTCGGGTCAGGTCCGGCGCCGCCACCCGGCGCAGCTCGACGGTCTCATCCGGTGCCTCCGCCGGCGTCACGACGCCGCCGACGCGGGCCCTCGCCATGCCGAATGTAACGACGTCGCCGTCGCAGAGCACCCGGCGGCCCACCGGCCGGCCGTTGACCCTGGTGCCGTTGGTCGAGAGGCCCAGGTCCGTGACGTAGACGTAGGCGCCGCGTCGTACCAGCTCCGCGTGCAGCCGAGACACACTCGGATCGGTCAGCGCGATGTCCACGCCGCTCCCCCGTCCGACCGTCGTCACGTCCGCACCCATTTCGAATACCTTGCCGGTCTCCTCCACCCGCAGGAATGGCGTGTGCACAGTTTTGTCCCCTTCGCCGCGGCCGGCTGGAATGTGTCTTTTGAGCAAGGATGGGCTGCCTGTCATGGATACCCTCCGGGGGGCGGGGGCATGCGCGCCGGTTGCTGCCGGCCAACCGTTGGACGGGCCTGGCGCACTACACTGCGATCAACGCTGGCGCTGCAGCGCCGCACCGAGGAGCGGTCGTGACGACGTCCACCGAGAGCCACGCGCTCACCCTTCGGGTGGACCGGCCAGATCTGCGTCCGGAGCTCGACCCGACGCCGCTCGGGGTCGCGCGGTTCCCGCTGGAATGGGTCCCTCCGAGCTGGCCGGCGGGCTTCCTCACGCTGGTGCGCGACGACGGCGAGGTCACCGTGGTGTGCGCGGAGAGCGAGTACGTCGACGGCTGGTTGCTCGGCACCGCCCCCCTCGCCCTCGAGCGTGGCTGGCGCCGCATCACCTTCGCCGGCCCACTGCCCTGGGAGCTGGTGGGCTTTCTCGCCGATGTGGCCTCCCGGCTGGCCGGCGCCCACATCCCGTTCACCTCGGTGTCGGGCTTCACGACCGACCATGTCCTCGTCCGCGCCGCTCAAGCGGAGCTTGCTCTCTCGGTGCTCGCCGGCAGGCCGCCGCCGCCACAGCGACCTGGCACCAACCCGTGACCGACCGGCGCCAGCCGATCCGCCAGCCACAGGTTCGTCCCCTACCGGAGCGACAGGCCAACCGGCTCACCCAGCTGCCGGTCGCGCTGGCGCTGCTCACCTTGCTGGCCGGGCTCGGCACCGTGAAGCTGCACCACTTCCGGGTCGGGTGCTACCTGGTCGCGCTCGCCATGCTGGGTGCCGGCGTCCTGCGGTTGGTGCTGCCGGCGCGGCAGG
>JBPCOX010000273.1:0-5376 GCA_050999825.1 Mycobacteriales bacterium | reverse complement strand
GTCCGCGACACCCGTCCCGATCCGGCCTCCGGCGACCTCTCCCGGATGGGGTACGGCATCCTGGCGCAGTACCACGCAGAGGTGGAGCTGGGCCCCAACGAGCTCGTCCGCAGCCCCGGGGGCGTGGGCTCGTTCCTGAACTCCCGGATCCACGGGTCATAGCTTTCGCATGATCCGCCACCGCCCAGGTAGACCGGCCGGTCACGCCTCCCGGAAGCGCAGGATGCGCTTGGCCGCCGACCGCACGGCGGCGTCCGCCCGGGTCAGCGGCAGCCGTTCGAGCCGGTAGCCGGCGTAGTGGTACGGCGTCGTACCGAAACGGGCCTTGTAGCGAGCCAGCGACGACTCCGGGCTGGAGTCGCCCATGGAGTAGTAGCGGTCGCCGGACCGAGCGGCGTCCTCGATCGCCAGCCGGTGCAGCAGGTCGTTGGCCCGCGGCGGCCCGGCCAGCTCCTTGTCCATGGCACCACGCCAGTAGGTCGCGGTGCGGCCCTGGCGCAGCACGATGATGGCCGCCACGGCCTGCCCGTCCAGCCCGGCGGTCCAAACCGTGCATCGGTTCCCCAGCCGGGCGGCGACGTCGACGAACTTGCTCCGCGGGTCGCGGCGCTCGGCGCGGCGCCGGGCCAACGCCAGCGGCTCGTGCTGCTGCCTGGCCCAGCGGGCCACCGAGGCCTGGTAGAGCTCATGGAAGACCGGCACGAGGCGGCCCGTGCTGTCCCGCTCCACGACCAACCGTGAGCGCTCAGCCTTTCGGACGGCGGAGCGCACAGCGCCCGTGAACCGCGAGGTCCAAACCCGCTCGAAGCCTCCCTCGAGGTCGAGCACCTGGGCGAGGTAGGGGACGGTGAGCACGCCGGTGGGTGCGCCGGCGGCGTAGGTGTCGCCGGAGCGGGGGCCGGGTCGGACCATGGTCCGCAGCGCCGGCCGACGGATGAGGTCGGCGAACATGGCCGCGACGTCCTCGCGTCCTACGTCGCCGCCCGCGGCGACCAGCCCACCGGTGCCCCACCCGAACGGCTGGGACGCCTCGGTCGTCAACCGGCTCGGCAGCCTCGTCCGGCGCACCATGGGCAGGCAGAGCTGGCGGCCATCGGCCCATGTGTAGAGGCGGCTGGCGTCGGTGAAGGCGCCGGTGCGGCAGATCGAGTCGGTCCAGTCGGGTGTCTGCGAGGGGAGCGCGTCGGGGTCGTCGTCGACCAGCTGCTGCCAGAGCTCCCGGGGAGCAGGGGTGACGACGTCCGGCCGGGCTCCGGTCAACCGGAGCCTCCGCTGTTCTCGCGCCTGCGGCCGGCCCACCGGGCGGCGTACCGCTGCCAGAGGAGACTCTGGACCGCTGCGCGCACCTGGGCCCGAGAGCCGGTCGCATCCACGACGAGCAGCCGGCGGACCCGGCCGACGAGGCCCGCGTAAGCCAGGCGCTCCCGCTCCTGCTCGGCCGGGCTGTTCTCGCCCTTGCGCGCGTAGGCGACGGCGCTGGGCGCCTCGAGGCCGATCACCATGTCGGGAGCGGGGCAGGCGTGGGCGAGCAGCCAGAAGTACACCGCCTTCAGCCGTCGCAGCGGAGGCTTGGGCGGCAGCAGCGCGTCGTACACGTAGCGGTCATAGACGACCAGTCGACCCTGGAGCTGGTGGTACTGCGCCTGCAGGAACAGCGACCAGACCCGACCGGGCCGCGCCAGGACGGCCAGCGCCGGGCTCAGCCACCGGAAGGAACGCCCGTGCCGCTCCTTCCACAGCCCCATGTAGAGGACTCGGGACGGCAGCGGGAAGGCGTCGGACAAGCCGCGGGCGAGGGTCGACTTGCCCACCCCGTTGGGACCGACCAGTGCAACCGCCAGGCCGCGTCGCCGTACCAGCACACCGGGCTGCTGGAGCAGCATCAGGACCCACCGGCCGGAGGCGCGGGCGCCTTCGAGAGGGTGGCGGCGCCGCCATGACCGCTTGAACTGCGGCCCGAGCCGCTCCAGGCGGTGCCAGTCCCCCCGCTCGATGCAGCGCAGCACCCCGGGCGCGTCCCAGCCGGCCGGGCAGGCGCGGCCGACGACCTGCGCCAAGGGCCCGTCGGCGACGGCCGCCGGCCCCAGGTCGCGGAGCTGCTGGCGGTGGTGTGCCCGCAGCGTCGACTTCTCCAGCAGGCAGTGCAGAACGAGGCTCCAGAAGGCGTCGTCGGTCGACAGGAGGACCAGCGGCCCCTGCCGCTGCCGTCGGTCCAGGCAGCCGGCCTCCGCGCGGGTCGGGTAGCGCAGGTGCCGGCCGAACGACAGCTCGGTCACCAGCTCCAGCACCAGCCACGAGTCGCTCGGGACGTCGTAGCCCACGAAGACCATCTCCCGGGCGACGTCCGGGACAGGCACGAGCACGAGCCCGGCCCGCTCCAAGGCGGGCTGGAGGCGGTCGCGATCCCGACGGTCGACGAGCAGGTCGACGTCGCCGGGCGGCGCGGTGAGGCTCTCGGGTCGGCGCAGCAGACACCATCGGACCTGCGCCCGGTCGAGCTCGGAGAACGCCGCCTCGAGCACCGGATGCATGAAGCGCAACCCCTGCCATGCCTCTACCGCGGCGGACGTACGGCGAGGCCCAGTTCGGCCCGCCGACGGCGGGAACGCTATACCGCCGCAGCCGGCATCTCGGCGTGCCCCGACAGGGCGGATAAGATCGACTTGCGGCAAGCCTCGTCAAGCGCAACCCGGCCAAGGAGGAGGACCCGTCGGTGGGGGATCCGGCCCGCGGGATCTCCCGGCGATCCCGGTCCTGGGCCCCGCCCACGCGGGCCCGGCTGCTCGCCCAGGCCCGCTCCATCGTCCCGGATGTGCTCGCGGCGGTGCAGTGCGGCGCCGGCCAGGAGGCGCCGATGTCGTGGTCGGTGCAGGCGATGCAGATCACCACCACGCGGGCAACGGTGGTCGTCCTCGGCGTCGCGGACGGACCTCCGGCCGCGGTCCTGAAGCTCCCGCACACCGCGAGTGGCGTGGCCGGTGCGCGACACGAGCGGGACGCCCTGGAGGCCCTGCACGCCGACGACCGGCTGGCCCGGTTACGTCGCCTGGTGCCGCGCCCGCTCGCCGCGGGTGAGGTCAGGGGTCAGTACTACGCCCTGACCGCCGCACTTCCGGGAGTGTCTGCGCTGGCGCTGCTGCCCGAACCCGCCAGCGCCGAACGGGTTGCGCGCCTCGCCGCCGAGGCCACCCGAGAGCTGCACCTCCGTACCGCCTCGACACTCGTGGCGGGCGACCACCTGCTGCGGCTCTGGGTGGACGAGCCGGTCGCCGTCCTTCGCGGGCTCGCACGGCCGCCCGGGTGGCTTCCCATGGGGCGAGGCCTGGACCGGCTGTCCGACCGGCTGCGCAGCGCCCTGGCGGGACGTGAGCTCTGCACCGGTCGCATCCACGGCGACCTGTGGCTCGGCAACCTGCTCGTCTCGCCCGGCGGAACCGAGCTGACCGGCATCGTCGACTGGGACCGGACAGCGGCTGCCCAGCTGCTCTCCCAGGACCTGCTGCACCTGGTTCTCTACACCCGTCGACTGGTGCGGCGCAGCGAGCTCGGTGAGCTGGTTGGCGAGGTACTTCAGGGCCACCCCTGGAGCAGCCGGGAGCGGGCTCTGCTCGAGTCCGGCGGGGAGCACGCGTGCACCGGTGCGGTCGAGCCTTCGGTCGAGACCTTGCTTTACTGGCTCTGGCACACGGCCGCCCACGTGCGAACGCAGCCAATGCGCAGCCCGCGTCTCGGCGTATGGGGCAGACGTAACGTTATGCCGGTGCTGCGGCTGCTGTAATCGCCGTTGGACGGTGCCTATGCCGGGCGCCGGCTGCGCCTATCCGCTGCCATTTCTGACGGCCCGTGACGGCGCCGTGACGGGCCGTACCGAGCCGTCCCGAGCCGTCCGCCCAATCGCCGCTGGTCGCGTGCAGATGATGGCCAATCGGCCCATTTTGGCACGCAACGGCAGGTGAACCATCATGCTCTAGCGAACGAAGCAGCAGCTGCGGGCGCTCTCATCTTGGGGGTCTTGGGGGTCTTGCCTGCCCATCGGCGAACGAAACGGAGCCAGAGGCTATGGGGGAGGGGTGGCTGCGGCCTCCCGCAATGGGGGGCCAGTCGGTAACAGTTACGGATTCGGCACTGTCAGTCAGTATCGTCATTCCGGCCCGGAATGAGGCTGCCAACCTGCCGTGGGTTCTTTCCCGGCTGCCGGTGGCCTACGAGGCCGTTCTCGTCGACGGGCACTCCACGGATGCGACGGTGGAGGTGGCGCGCTCGCTCCGACCCGACATCGTGCTGCTGTCCCAGCTGGGCCGCGGCAAGGGAGACGCCATCGTGTGTGGTGTCGAGGCCTGCGGAGGCGACGTGGTGGTGACCCTGGACGCCGACGGTTCAGCCGATCCGGCAGAGATTCCGCGGTTTCTACGGGCGATCGAGGCCGGGGCCGACCTCGCGAAGGGGTCCCGTCGCCTGGCCGGGGGCGGAAGCACCGACCTGACGCGGACCCGACGCTGCGGCAACGCCGCGCTCAAGCGCCTGGTGAACTCGTCGTTCGGTACGGCGTACACCGACCTCTGCTACGGCATGAACGCCTTCCGACGAGACCGCGCGGCCGACCTGGGGCTGGCGCGTGCCGGGTATCCCGGCCGGAGGGTGGCACCCAGATACCGCCGGCCGGTGCCCTTGGGCGACGGGTTCGAGATAGAGACGCTGATGAACATCCGGGCAGCTGTCGCGACGCTCGTCGTCACGGAGGTCCCGAGCTTCGAGCGACCGCGGTTGCACGGGCAGAGCAACCTCAACGTCGTACGTGACGGCCTGCGGGTGCTCCGGGTCATCCTGGCCGAGCGGAGCGGTCGGAGGCCGCGCCCGGTCGTGCCCCTGCTCCGGTCGGTGCCGGCCGGCGAGTCGTGGACCGAGGTGATTCGCCCGCCCGTCCCGATGGAGCTGGTCATGGCCGAGCTTCACCTGGCGGACGCCCCGACGTCCGCGGACAAGATCCGGTTGCCCGGGGCGGCCGAGATCATCGACCTCACCACTGCCGCAGCGGAGACCGCCGCCGTGCACCAGCTGCTGGATGTCATCCTGGTGGAGCCGACTGCCGCCGAGACCGACGAGATCGAGCTGCCCGCATGACGACACCCCGGGACGTCACCGTGGTGATCTGCACCTATGCCGAGAGCCGCTGGCAGGAGCTCGCGGCAGCGGTGTCCTCGGTCCGCGAGCAGTCCACCGATGCCGGCGTGGAGATCGTTCTCGTCGTAGACTCGAACCCGCCGCTGCTGCAACGGGTACGAGAGACCTACGCCGATCTCGTCGTCATCGCCAACCGCGAGCAGCGCGGTCTGTCCGGTGCTCGCAACTCGGGGGTCCAGATGGCGCGCGGGGAGA
>JBPCOX010000240.1:0-2847 GCA_050999825.1 Mycobacteriales bacterium | reverse complement strand
CCTCCCCGTCGCCCCGGCCCCCGCCCTCGGCCTCGGGGGCAGCGGGACCCCTGGGCCTCCGTGGAGGTCAGGGGGGTTTGCGCGGCCGCGGCCGCGGTGTCAGCACGGTGTCGTCGGGCGGCGGTTTGCCGACCGCAGTCTGCTCGGGGGTCGGCAACCGCGCGGGTGCCGACACCCGCCGGCGCGGGGCGCGCCGTGGCGGGATCTCGGCGAAACCAGGCACCCAGCGCTCCATCTCGGCCCGGAACGGCCCCTCGCTGCCCAGCTGGCAGAGCACCCCGAGGCCGCCCAGGGTCACCCGGTGGATGAGCAGGTACGCCGGCGGCAGGTTGAGCTGGCGGCCCAGCGCGGCGGCCGGCGAGCGGGGATCCGCGATGCGCCCGGCCTGGGTGCGCAGCCAGGCTCGGCTGAAGCGGAAGGTCTGGCCGCGTACGGGGTCGAGCAGCGGCGCCAGGTAGTCCAGGGTTGCCCGGGCATCGACCTCGACGGCGGGCTTCAGGAAGCCTTCCCTGCGCAGCCCGGCCAGTACGGCGTCGGCGTCGCCGGCCAGCGCCAGCTGGCACACCTCACCGATCGGGGTGGGCAACCCGTCGGGGAGTCGGTTCACCGCGCCGTAGTCGAGGACGCCGAGCTGACCGTCGGCGGTGAGCCGGTAGTTACCGGGATGGGGGTCGGCGTGCAGCATCCCGGCCCGCGTGGGTCCGGAGAACAGGAACCGGATCAGCAGCAGCCCGGCCCGGTCCCGCTCCGGCTGACCGCCGGAGGCGATCACGGCCGACAGTGGTGTCCCCTCGATCCACTCGCTGACCAGCAGCCGCTCGGAGAAGGCGACGACCTTCGGGACGACGATGTCCGCGTCGCCGTCGTACGCCGTGGCGAACACCGACTGAGCAGCGGCCTCGAGCCGGTAGTCGAGCTCCTCGGCGACCCGCTCGCGCAGCTCCACCAGCAGTGGCTTGATGTCGAGGCCGGGGGTCACCGCCGAGAAGAGCCGCGCCAGCCGGGCCAGCTGGGTGAAGTCGGAGAGCAGGGCCGGCCCGGCGCCCGGGTACTGCACCTTGACCGCCACCGGCCGGCCGTCCGCCCAGACCGCACGGTGCACCTGTCCGATCGAGGCGGCGGCGGCCGGCTGGTCGTCGAAGGTGGCGAACGAGGAGCGCCAGTCGGCGCCGAGCTCCCGCCTCAGGACGCCGTGCACGGCGGCCGCCGGTAGCGGCGGGGCGGCCTCTTGCAGCTTGGTGAGCGCCACCCGGTAGGGCGCCGCGAGCTCGTCGGGCAGGGCCGCCTCGAACACCGAGAGCGCCTGCCCGAGCTTCATCGCCCCGACCTTGAGCTCGCCGAGCACCTTGAAGATCTGCTCGGCGGTGCGGGCCTGGAGCTCGCTGGCGACCAGCTCGGCCGGCCGCCCGCCCAGCCGTCTGCCCAGCCCGAGGGTGGCCCGACCAGCGACGCCGAGCGGTAGCGACGCCAGCTTGGCGCTGCGCGAGATCGCCCAGCGCGGAATGTCGCTCACCCGTCCATGATGCCGCCCCCCGTCGTTCGCGGCGTCCCGAGCCGCCCGCGCGTCACCCGGCCTGCCGCCAAGAGCACCCGCAGGCGGGATGCGGTGCCCACCCGCGACGCCGCAGCCGCCAGTCCGAAAGCGACAGCTCCAGGGTGCCGTTCACAGTGGCCGGCGAGCCCTCGTCCAGCAGCGCCAGCACCTGCCCGGCGGCGACCGCGGCCGTGGCGGCGGTCAGCACGGTGGCACCGGCCTGGGCGCCGCCGGTGCCGCCGTCGGCAAGCTGCGCGCACAGCAGCGGCCACGCCGCGTCGCGGTCGGCCCGACTGAGATCCAGACAGCGCAGGCAGGCGGTCCGGCCGGGGAGGACCAGAGGTCCCACCACCCCGGTGAGCTCCCGTAGGCCGGCCGCGAGGTGGGGCACGCCCGCCTGCAGCAGCTGCAGCCGCCGGCCGGGGTCGCCGCCGGCCGACCCGACCAGGACCACGACGTCGGGGCGGCCGCCCGCCGGCAATGGCCCGCAGCGTGTCGTCGGTGAGGTTCGGCGTACCGCTGCGCTCACCGCCTCGGCCGCCGGTGCGCCGACGTCGGACAGCGCCCAGCCGCCCGGCACGGTGTCGGCGGCGCTCACCGCGCCCACGGTCTCCACCCCCACGTGCCCGACGCCGGATGCGGCCAGCAGAGTGGCCAGCGGTACGCCGATCCGACCGCCGCCGACGACCCACACCGCGGCACCGCGCCGGCGGTGCAAGACGTCGAGCGCGGCGCCCGGGCCGGGCCGAAGCAGGGACGCGGCAGCGAGGTCGGGCGCCAGCCGCTCCCGCTCCGCACGCTGGAGCGCGGCCAACGGGCCGGGGTCGGCTGCGGCGTCGTCGAGCGCCCCCGCGCCCGCCAGCAGGTCGAGCAAGGCGGCGGCGGAGTCGGGATGAACGCCGGCCGCAGCGGCCCCGGCGAGCACGCCGGCCCGGTCGTTGCTGCCGTCGAGCAGGAGGAGCACGGTGGCGGCCGCGCCGTCGACGCCGGCCAGGACCACGGCCCGCTCCGGGTCGACCCCGAGCTGCACCGTGGCGGCGTCGCGCCAGAGCCGGCGCAGGGCGGGCTTGAGCATCGGGCGCACCGCAACCTCCAGCCTCGGACTGCCGGCCGCATGCACCGCGCCGGCCGTTCCGTCGGCTCAGCGTGGCAGCAGCAGCACCCCTGGTGGCCGCTCCTCCACAGCTCGGGCGGCCGGCGTACGGCCGTCCACACCCCCGGACGCGAACGGGGGGGCTGCAGCGAGGCGGCGCCCCCCCAGTCGAAAACTGTGGGTCCAGGCTTCCCAAAGACCCGGTTCCTCTTTGTGTCAC
>JBPCOX010000203.1:0-6165 GCA_050999825.1 Mycobacteriales bacterium | reverse complement strand
ACGGGAAGGGTAAACCAGGCCGCCGTTCCGACTGGTCAGCTTGGCGCGCTGATCAGCGGCCGTCGGTCGTACGCCGCAGTATCCGGTCGACCGCCGCGTCCACCTCAGCCGCGAGGCCAGCAGCCGGTGGCCGAGGAGGCGCCGATAAGACACCACTGTCAGCCGCGCCGCAGGAGCGACAGCGGGTCTCCCCCAAGGCCCTCACCAGCGCCGTGGAGCCACACGCCGGACAGCGGTCCAGCTCGGCCGTCCAGTCTTGGCCTAACTGGCAGTCGGGGCAGACCAGCACCTGCGTGCCGTCGCGCACTGCGCGCTTCCACGGGCTGGCTCCGCGGACAGGATCGGCCTGGCGTACGCCGCACAACGTGCAGGGCACCGGAAGTCGCCTCCTACAGGGACGCCAGCACCTTCTCGTACTCGGCCAGGTCGCGGGCGTCCGGGATCGCATTGACGACCTTCCAACGGACCACGCCCTTCCGGTCGAGGATGAAGGTGCCTCGTACGGCGGCGCCGCGCTCCTCGTCGAAGACGCCGTACTGCCGGGCCACCGCCCCGTGCGGCCAGAAGTCGGAAAGCATCGGGTAGCTGAGCTGCTCGGCGTCGGCGAAGACCCGGTGGGCGGGAACGGAGTCGACCGAGACCGACAGCACCTGGACGTCCTCGTTCTGAAAGGTCGGAAGCTCGTCGCGGATCGCGCACAGCTCGCCGGTGCACGTCGAGGTGAAAGCGAACGGGTAGAAGACCAGGACGACGTTCTTCGCCCCGCGGAACCCCGAGAGCCGCACCGCCGTGTTGTGCTGGTCCTTGAGCTCGAAGTCAGGTCCCTCGTCGCCCACCTCGACCACCATCCGCTTATCCCTCCGCAGCAACTCGGCTCAGCGGCGGGTGCCGCGGGCCACCAACCGGGCGCCCGACCACTCTCGAGCGGCACTGATGGTGCTGGTCTGGTTCAGACCGGCGGTCTGCGCCGCCTCACTGATGTCGCTCGCCTCCACGTGCCCCGTCCGCCCGGCCTTGGGCGTCAGCAGCCAGATGACACCGTTGGCCGCCAGCGGCCCGAGCGCGTCGACGAGGGCGTCGACCAGGTCGCCGTCGTCCTCCCGCCACCACAGCAGTACGACGTCAACGACCTCCACATGGTCGGCGACGACCAGCTCGCTACCCGTGCGGTCGACCACCGCCCGGCGCAGGTCGTCGTCGCAGTCGTCGTCGAAGCCGAGCTCCTGGACGACGGCGCCGGCGGCGATGCCCAGCCGGCCTGCCGGGCTGCGCTGGCCTTCCGCGGAGTCCGCGGTCGCGCTCACTGCCTGCCCTCCGAAGGAGACGTGGTCTCGCCGGCGTACCCGAGCCGGACGGCCCTGACTGCCGTAGTCCACCCGGTCACCGGCCCCGGCGCAAGTGCCGCCGGGTCACCCTGGCAGGAAGGACAGCCGAACAGAGCGGTCCGGGTTGTCCACGTTGAGATCGACCAGCGCGATCGACTGCCAGGTCCCGAGCGCCAACCGGCCCGCCAGCACCGGTACGACGGCAGCCGGCCCGACCAGCGCCGGCAGCACGTGCGACCGCCCGTGACCGTGGGTTCCGTGCGCGTGCCGCCACCGGTCGTCGACGGGCAGCAGCTCGCGCAGCGCAGCGAGAAGGTCCTCGTCGCTGCCGGAGCCGAGCTCGATGATGGCGATGCCGGTGGTGGCATGCGGGGTGAAGACATGGAGCAGCCCGTCACCGCCCGCGGCCGCGGCGAATCCGGCGCAGTCGCCGGTCAGGTCGTGCACGCCCTCCCGGTCGCCGGTGTGCACCGCGATGACCGTCGTCAGCATGGACGTTCCCTTCTTGGTCCGCGCCGGTTCAGGTGGCGAGCTACGGACCCGAGGTGACTCTGGGGGGCGGACGTACGACGATGGAAGCCTGCACCACCGCTCGCCACATCCTCAGGGAGCAGCCATGCCGTCCGTACCCAACCGCCACGCCGTCATCAGCGACGGGCTGCCCAGCCAGCTCCCCGACCTGGATCCCCAGGAGACCGCCGAGTGGCTGGAGTCCCTGGACTCGGTTATCGAGGTGCAGGGCCGGGGCCGGGCCCGATATCTGATGCTCAAGCTGCTCGAGCGCGCCCGGGAGAGCCAGGTCGGCGTGCCGGCGCTGCGCAGCACGGACTACATCAACACGATCCCGGCCGACGCCGAGCCGTGGTTCCCCGGTGACGAGTACGTCGAGCGCCGGATCCGGGCCTACATCCGCTGGAACGCCGCGATCATGGTGTCCCGGGCCAACCGCCCCGAGATCGGCGTCGGTGGCCATATCGCCACCTACGCCAGCGCGGCAAGCCTCTACGAGATCGGCTTCAACCACTTCTTCCGCGGCAAGGACCACGGCGAGTCCGGTGACCAGGTCTTCATGCAGGGCCACGCCTCCCCCGGCATCTACGCCAGGGCGTTCCTGGAGGGCCGGCTGACCGAGGCCAATCTGGACGGTTTCCGCCAGGAGTCCAAGCCGGACGGCCTGCCGTCGTACCCGCACCCGCGGCTGATGCCGGAGTTCTGGGAGTTCCCAACCGTCTCCATGGGGCTCTCGCCGATGGCGGCGATCTATCAGGCCCGGTTCAACCGCTATCTGCTGGCCCGGGAGATCAAGGACACCAGCCGGAGCCACGTATGGGCCTACATGGGCGACGGCGAGATGGACGAGCCGGAGTCCCTCGGTGCCATCGGCGTGGCCGCCCGCGAGGAGCTCGACAACCTCACCTTCATCGTCAACTGCAACCTCCAGCGCCTCGACGGGCCGGTCCGCGGCAACGACAAGATCATGCAGGAGCTGGAAAGCTACTTCCGTGGCGCCGGCTGGAATGTGATCAAGGTGGTGTGGGGCCGGGAGTGGGACGAGCTGCTCGCCCGCGACCGCGACGGCGTTCTCGTCAACGCCATGAACACCACGCCGGACGGCCAGTTCCAGACCTACTCGGTCAGCGACGGCGCGTTCATCCGCGAGGACTTCTTCGGCCCCGACGCACGGCTGCGCAAGCTGGTCGAGCACCTGACCGACGAGCAGCTCACCCGGCTCTCCCGTGGCGGGCACGACTACCGCAAGGTGTACGCCGCGTTCAGGGCCGCCCGCGAGCACGCCGGCCAGCCGACCGTGATCCTCGCCCAGACGATCAAGGGCTGGACGCTCGGTCCGGACTTCGAGGCCCGCAACGCCACCCACCAGATGAAGAAGCTCACCAAGGCCGAGCTCAAGACCTTCCGCGACCGGCTCTACCTGGAGATCCCCGACTCGGCGCTCGAAGGCGACCTGCCGCCGTACTACCACCCCGGTCCGGACTCCGATGAGATCCGGTACATGCTCGAGCGCCGCCAGGCTCTCGGCGGCTTCCTGCCCAAGCGGGTGGTTCGGGCCAAGCCCCTGCCGCTGCCGGAGGACAAGGCCTACGCCCAGTTGCGCAAGGGGTCGGGCAACCAGGAGGTCGCCACCACGATGGCGTTCGTCCGGCTGCTGAAAGAGATCATGAAGGACAAGCGGCTGGCCCCCCGCTTCGTCCCGGTGATCCCGGACGAGGCGCGCACCTTCGGGATGGACTCGTTCTTCCCGACCGCGAAGATCTACTCCCCGCACGGCCAGCAGTACGACCCGGTCGATCGCGACCTGCTGCTGTCCTACCGCGAGTCCGAGACCGGGCAGATCCTGCATGAAGGGATCAGCGAGGCCGGCTCGATGGCCTCGACGATCGCGGCCGGCACGGCGTACGCCACCCACGGCGAGCACATGATCCCGATCTTCATCTTCTACTCGATGTTCGGCTTCCAGCGGGTAGCCGACCAGATCTGGGCGTTCGGCGACCAGCTCGGCCGGGGTTTCCTCCTGGGCGCCACCGCAGGCCGCACCACGCTGAACGGCGAGGGGCTGCAGCACCAGGACGGCCACTCGATGCTGATCGCGGCCACCAACCCCGCCTGCATCGCCTACGACGCGGCCTGGGCCTACGAGCTGACCTACATCGTCAACGACGCGCTGCGCCGGATGTACGGCGAGAACAGCGAGAACGTCTTCTACTACCTCACGATCTACAACGAGCCGAAGAAGCAGCCGGCGGAGCCGCAGATCGAGGGGCTCGAGGAGGGCATCCTCCGCGGCCTCTACCGGTACGCCGAGGCGCCTCCTGCCGCCAGTGCCAACGGCGACCGGCCACAGGCCCAGATACTGGCCTCCGGCACCGCGATGCACTGGGCGATCGGAGCGGCCCAGATGCTGGCGGAGGACTGGGGCGTGGCGGCCGACGTGTGGTCGGCCACGTCCTGGAACGAGCTGCGCCGGGACGCCGTCGGCTGCGACGAGTGGAACCTGTTGCACCCCGACGAGACCCCGCGCACGCCGTATGTCACCCGCGTGCTCGACGGCGTACCGGGGCCGGTGATCGCGGTCAGCGACTGGATGCGTGCGGTGCCCGACTCCATCTCGCGGTGGGTCTCCGGCGACTACTCCTCACTGGGTACCGACGGCTATGGCCGGTCCGACACCCGGCCGGCCCTGCGCCGGCATTTCCATGTCGACGCGCCCTCGATTGCGCTGGCCGTCCTGACCGAGCTGGCCCGTCGCGGCGAGGTGAAGCGCGAGGTGCTGGGGGCCGCGATCGAGAAGTACTCCCTGTGCGACGAGCAGGCGGTGCCCACGGAGATCGTGGACCCGGCGGAGCAGCAGGGCTAGCCGCTCACCAGCGGCCGCGGCGGGCGAAGGACCAGATGCCGGCTGCGGCGAGTGCTCCGATGCCGACGTAGCTGAGCACCAGCACGCCGAGCGCCTCCCGCGACAGCGACCACCCCGGCCGGTTGGCGGGCACCGCCGCCGGCCGGGTGCGGGAAGCGGGCGCGGCCGCTCGGGTGCCCAGCCGCTGCGGGCTGGACGTCACCATGTCGCCCGAGACAGCTCTCGGCGCCACCTTGGGCCCCGCCAACGGCTGGCTGACGAATGGAGATGCGACCAACAGAGAACCCAGCAGGGCGGCGGGCAGCAACGCGGCCACTGACCGACGGCGGTGGCGGCGAGGCGGAGCACACGGCGGGTTCATCAAGACCTCCTTGTCGCATCTTCCGTCACTCTGGCCTCAGCTGGCAACCGCCGCCGCCTCCCCGGCTGGTCGCTGGACCCACCTCCGTTCCAGGTCGACCGGCGGGTGACGCGGCTCGTGTCGCCTGGCCGAGGGCGGGTACGCCGCTCGAAGACCCAAGGAGGAGCCGATGGAACGCGGCAGCGACAAGCACGGCCGACGGCTGGACGAGGCGCTCAAGGGCGAGACGGACGGCATGATGCGGGCCGGCCGCGACACGCGTGCGGAGGAGTGGAAGTCCGCGGAACCCTCGGGCGAGGACGAGCCCGAAGTCGATCGGGTGCCGAACGGCACGCTGACCGGCGGTGTGCCGGCCGGGATGACGGCTGACGACGTGGAGGGACGGACGCAGCTGGCTAGCCATCTCCACCGTTCGGTTTTCCCCTGCGGGCGGGACGGGCTCTTGCAGGACGCGGTGGCCAACTCGGCGCCCGAGGCGGTGCTCGACCAGCTCCGGCAGCTTCCCGAGCAGGGCCGGTACGCCACGGTCAGCGCGGTCTGGGTCGCCCTCGGACATGCCGTGGAGGGTCACCGGGCCTGAACCCCCAGGACCGGGGGGCGCCCTCGCAGACGGCCCCCGACTGGAGCGAAACACCTACGGGATCAGCTTGAGCCCGCCGTTCCGGTCCAGGCGAGCAGCGCATCGGCGTCCCAGCTGTTGACCACTCGCTCGACCGGTACGTCGCACGCCGCCGCCCGCTCGCAGCCGTAGGGCTGCCAGTCGAGCTGCCCCGGTGCATGGGCGTCGGTGTCGACCGCGAACCGAGCGCCGGCCTCAACGGCGAGCCGCAGCAGCCGCTTGGGTGGGTCGAGCCGCTCCGGCCGGCAGTTGATCTCCACCGCCGTGTCGAAGCGACGGCAGGCCTCGAAGACCAGCTCCGCGTCGAAGTCCGACTCCGGCCGGACCTTGCCGCCGCGACCCTGGTTGCTGACGTTGCGTCCGGTGCAGTGCCCCAGCACGTCGGTGTGCGGGTTGGCGACCGCGGTGACCATCCGGCGGGTCATCTCCGCGGCCGGCATCCGCAGCTTGGAGTGCACGCTGGCGACGACAAGGTCGAGCTTCCCGA
>JBPCOX010000201.1:0-8951 GCA_050999825.1 Mycobacteriales bacterium | reverse complement strand
GGATCTCGTTGAGGTCGGCGATGCGCGACTGCAGCTCGTTGAACTCGTCGGTGATGCGCTGGCGCTCGAGCGCCGCCAGCCGGCGCAGCTGCATGTCGAGGATCGCGGTGGCCTGGACCTCGTCGATGTCGAGCAGCGCCATCAGGCCGCCGCGGGCGGCATCCGCGGACTCGCTGCCGCGGATCAACGTGATCACCGCGTCGAGCTGGTCGAGCGCCTTGAGCAGCGCTCGGAGGATGTGCGCCCGCTCCTCGGCCTTGCGCAGCCGGAAGCGGGTGCGGCGTACGACGACCTCGATCTGGTGAGCGACGTAGTGCGACACGAACTGGTCGAGCCGCAGCGTGCGGGGTACGCCGTCGACGATCGCCAGCATGTTGGCGCCGAACGTCGTCTGCAGCTGGGTGTGCTTGTAGAGGTTGTTGAGCACGACCTTGGCGACCGCGTCACGCTTGAGGGTGATCACCAGCCGCCGGCCGACCCGGTCGGAGCTCTCGTCGGCGATGTCCGCGATACCGCCCATCCGGCCGTCCTTGACCAGCTCGGCGATGGATTCGGCCAGGTGATCCGGGTTGACCTGGTAGGGCAGCTCGGTCACCACCAGCGTGGTGCGCCCCTTGACGTCCTCCTCGACCGTGACCACCGCCCGCATCCGGATCGAGCCGCGGCCGGTGCGGTAGGCCTCCTCGATCCCGTCGTGGCCGACGATGAGCGCGGACGTCGGGAAGTCGGGGCCCTTCACCCGCTCGATCAGCGCGTCGAGCAGCTCGTCGTCGCCGGCGTCAGGGTGCTCCAGCGCCCAGGCGACGCCGGCCGCCACCTCGCGGAGGTTGTGCGGCGGAATCCTGGTGGCCATGCCGACCGCGATGCCCTCGCTGCCGTTGACCAGCAGGTTGGGGATCCGGCTGGGCAGAATCTTCGGCTCGACCGTGTTTCCGGCGTAGTTCGCCATGAAATCGACGGTCTCCTCGTCGATGTCCCGCAACATCTCCATGGCCAGCGGCGCGAGTCGGCACTCGGTGTAGCGGTAGGCCGCCGCCGGATCGTTCCCGGGGGAGCCGAAGTTGCCCTGCGGGTCGATCATCGGGTAGCGCAGCGACCACGGCTGCGCCATCCGGACGAGGGCGTCGTACAGGGCGCCGTCGCCGTGCGGGTGGTAGTTGCCCATCACGTCGCCGACGACGCGGCCGCACTTGACGTAGTTGCGGTCGGGCCGAAAGCCCGAGTCGTACATGCCGTAGAGGATCTTGCGGTGGACCGGCTTGAGGCCGTCACGCACCTCGGGCAACGCCCGGCCGACGATGACCGACATCGCGTAGTCGATGTAGCTGCGCTGCATCTCGAGCTGGATGTCGACCGGCTCGACCCGGTCGACCGGTGGGGGTGTGACGTCGACCACTGGCTCTCTTTCGTTTCGAGGTCGGCGAGCGGGCCCGATCAGATGTCGAGGAAGCGCACGTCCTTGGCGTTGCGGGTGATGAAGGACCGCCGGGCTTCGACGTCCTCACCCATCAGGACGCTGAACAGCTCGTCGGCGGTGGCCGCGTCGTCGAGGGTGACCTGTAGCAGGATCCGGTTCGCCGGATCCATCGTGGTCTCCCACAGCTCCTTGGCGTTCATCTCGCCGAGGCCCTTGTAGCGGGCGACGGCGTCCTCCTTGGGCAGCTTCTTGCCCGCGGACTGCCCCAGCTCGATCAGGCTGTCGCGCTCGCGCTCGGAGTAGGCGTAGTCGGGCGCGGCCTTCGACCACTTGATCTTGTAGAGCGGCGGCTGGGCCAGGTAGACATGGCCCTTCTCGATCAGCGGGCGCATGAACCGGAACAGCAGCGTGAGCAACAGGGTGCGGATGTGCTGGCCGTCGACGTCGGCGTCGGCCATCAAGACGAGCTTGTGGTAGCGCAGCTTCTCGACGTCGAAGTCGTCGTGGATGCCGGTGCCGAGCGCGGTGATGAGCGCCTGCACCTCGGTGTTCTTCAGCACCCGGTCGATCCGGGCCTTCTCCACGTTGATGATCTTGCCACGGATCGGCAGGATCGCCTGGAACATCGAGTCGCGGCAGGACTTCGCCGAGCCGCCGGCGCTGTCGCCCTCGACGATGTAGAGCTCGCTGGCCCGCGGGTCGGTCGAGCGGCAGTCGGCCAGCTTGCCCGGCAATGAGCCGACGTCGAGCAGCCCCTTGCGTCGGGTCAGGTCGCGCGCCTGGCGGGCCGCGATCCGGGCCCGCGCCGCCTGGGAAGCCTTAACGATGACGTCCTTGGCCTCGCCCGGGTTGCGGTCGAACCAGTCGCGCAGCCAGTCGTTGCAGGCCTTCTGCACGAAGCCCTTGGCCTCGGTGTTGCCCAGCTTGGTCTTGGTCTGGCCCTCGAACTGCGGGTTGGCCAGCTTGACCGACACGATCGCGGTCAGTCCCTCCCGGATGTCGTCGCCCGTCAGCGCGTCGTCCTTCTCCTTCAGCAGGCTCTTGTCGCGGGCGTAGCGGTTGACGATGGAGGTCAGCGCCGAGCGGAAGCCCTCCTCGTGGGTGCCGCCCTCGTGGGTGTTGATCGTGTTGGCGAAGGTGTAGACCGACTCGGCGTACGTCGAGTTCCACTGCATCGCCACCTCGACCGCGATGCCGTCGCCCTCGGTGCCGAAGCCGATCACCGACTTGTGGATCGGCTCCTTGGTGGCGTTGAGGTGCCGGACGAAGTCCTCGATGCCACCCTGGTACTGGTAGGTCACCTCGGTCGGGACCTCGGTCCGTTCGTCCCGCAGCGAGATCATCAGCCCGCGGTTGAGGAACGCCATCTCCTGCAGCCGGCGCGAGAGCGTCTCGAAGGAGTACGTCGTGGTCTCGAAGATGGTCTCGTCGGCCCAGAAGGTCACCATCGTGCCGTGCTCGAGCGTGGGTGCGCCCTTCGCCAGCGGCGCCGCCGGCCGGCTGTGGTCGTAGGGCTGCGTCCACACGTGCCCGTCCGTGCGCACCTCGACCTCGAGCCGGGACGACAGCGCGTTGACCACCGAGACGCCGACGCCGTGCAGGCCGCCGGAGACGGCGTAGGACTTGCCGTCGAACTTGCCGCCGGCGTGCAGGGTGGTCAGCACGACCTCGACCGCCGGCCGCTTCTCGACCGGATGCCGGCCCACCGGGATGCCGCGGCCGTTGTCGCGGACCCGCACACCGCCGTCGGCCAGCAGAACCACCGAGATCGTGTCGCAGACCCCGGCCAGCGCCTCGTCGACGGCGTTGTCCACCACCTCGGTGACCAGGTGGTGCAGGCCCCGCTCGCCGGTCGACCCGATGTACATGCTGGGGCGCTTGCGCACTGCCTCGAGGCCCTCGAGAACGGTGATCGATGCGGCGTCGTAGGCAGCCACGTTGGCGGAGTCCTCGCGATCGTCAGGGACGCCGCACGAGGAGACAGCCGGCGTCGGAGCTACCAGCATCCTATCCGGAGGAGGCCTGCCGCGGCTCGAAGGAGGCCGCTGTGGACTCGCGTGCCGCATCCACACCCTTCGGGGGCATCCCCCTACGTACCGTAGGGCCGGACCGGCCTGAGCGGCCGTCAGCCGTAGGTGTCCCGGGGCCCCCGCCCGTCGCTCACCCGGCGCGGCCCCCCGGACCAGTCCGGCGCCGTGGGCCCGTGCACCCGCAGGCTGGTGACGACGCCGGCGCCGAGCTCGCCGGCGAGCCGGGCCAGGACGGCCGGGGCGAGCAGCCGGACCTGGGTCGCCCACGCCGTCGACTCGGCGACGAGGACCAGCTCACCGTCGGTGAGCCGTTCGGGGCGACAGTGCGCGGCGAGCCCGGCGCCGACGAGGACGTCCCAGCGGCCGAGCACGGAACCGGCCTGCACGGTCTGCGTCCACCCCCGCTCGTCGACCAGTCGGCGGATCGCCGTACCGAACCGCTCCGGGCCGTCGGCGGGGGCCCGGTCAGAGCCGGGTCGGGGGCCACGGCGAGCCGGCCCGCTGCGGGCGCCGCGGCGCCGCGCATCGGCCTTGGCCCGGTCGAGGGCCGCCCTCGCCGGATCGGCAGGCTGCGCCGCCTCCTCCTGCTGCCCGACCTCCGGCGCGACCGGGTCGGCACCGGTCTCATCCGACACGGCGTACCCGACCCGCCGCGACGTCGTACCGGGCACCGCGCAGGCTCGGCGGAATGTCGGCCGGCACTGCAGCGGTGACCAGCACCTGCTGCGCGGAGGCGACCAGCCGGGCCAGCCGGTCGCGGCGACCGACGTCGAGCTCGGCGAAGACGTCGTCGAGCACCAGCACCGGCTCACCCCCGTCCGAGCAGAGCAGCTCGTACGCCGCCAGCCGCAGCGCTAGCGCGTAGGACCACGACTCGCCGTGGCTGGCGTAGCCGCGGGCCGGCAGCTCGCCGAGGGAGAGCACCAGGTCGTCGCGGTGCGGACCGACCAGGCTCACCCCCCGCAGGAGCTCATCCGGCCGGCGCCGCGCGGCCTCGTCGAACAGGGCCGCGGTGAGGGCCGCCCGGTCGGGCTCGAGCGGCACGTGCCCGGCCAGCGAGGTGCGGTAGTCGAGTGCGGTCGAGCCGCCGCCGTCGGCCACCGCGGCATAGGCCTTGTCGACCAGCGGCCGCAACAGGTCCACCAGCTCCAGCCGGGCGCTCAGCAGCTCGCCGCCGGCCCGAGCCAGATGGGCGTCCCAGACCTCGAGCGTGCTCAGATCGACGCCCCCGGTGCGCCGGGCGGCGGCAGCCGACTTGAGCAGGGCGTTGCGCTGCTTGAGCACCCGTTCGTAGTCCGCCCGTACGCCGGCGAGTCGCGGCGCCCGGGCCACCAGCAGGTCGTCGAGCAGCCGCCGGCGCTCGGCCGGGTCGCCCTTGACCACCGCGAGGTCCTCCGGCGCGAACTGGACGGTGCGCAGCAGCCCGAGCACCTCCCGCGGCCGCGGTACCGGTGCACCGTTGACCCGCGCGCGACCGGCCCGGCCGGGAGTCACCTCGATTTCGACCAGCGCCCGCCGCGCCTCGCGCACGACCGTCGTACGCACAACCGCTCGGTCTGCCCCGAACCGCACCAGCGGGGCGGTCACGGCGACCCGGTGGCTGGCCAGCGTGGCGACGTAGCAGAGCGCCTCCACCAGGTTGGTCTTACCTTGCCCGTTGGGCCCGACCAGGACGCTCACACCGGGGTCCAGCGCGAGCTCCACGCCGGCGTAGGACCGGAAGTCGGTGAGCGAGAGCGCTTCGACGTACATGCCGTCTGGACCGGTCGCCCGGCTCAGCGCCGGGTGGCCGCCGGATCGTGGTCGTGGTCCTCGTGGCTGGCGTCCGCGCCTGGCGCGTCGGCACCCTTCTCGAACGAACCCGCCGCCGAGGTCACCGCATGACCGCCGAACTGGTTGCGCAGCGCGGCCACCACCTTCATGGCCGGCGAGTCGTCCTGCCGGGAGGCGAACCGGGCATAGAGCGCTGCCGAGATCACCGGCATCGGTACGGCGTGGTCGATGCCGGCCTGCACGGTCCACCGACCCTCGCCGCTGTCCTGCGCGTAGCCCCGGAGCTCCGAGAGGTCGTCATCGACGTCCAGGGCGCGCACCAGCAGGTCGAGCAGCCATGACCGGATCACCGTGCCCCGCTGCCAGGACTGGAAGACCTCGGGGACGTTCCGCACGAGATCGGTGGCCTCGAGCAGCTCCCAGCCCTCGGCGTAGGCCTGCATCAAGCCGTACTCGATGCCGTTGTGCACCATCTTGGCGAAGTGGCCGGCGCCGACGTCACCGGCGTGGACGTAGCCCGACTCACCCTCTGGCTTGAGCGTGTCGAAGATCGGCCGCAGCCGGTGCACGTGCTCGTCGGGACCGCCGACCATCAGCGCGTAGCCCTCGGTGAGCCCCCAGACGCCGCCGCTCACGCCCACGTCGACGAAGCCGATCCCGTGCGGCGCGAGGTCCTCCGCGTGCCGCTGGTCGTCGGTGTAGCGGGAGTTGCCGCCGTCGATGATCACGTCACCCTCGGCGAGCAGCTCGACCAGCGCGTCCACCGTGGCGTACGTCGGGGCGCCGGCCGGCAGCATCACCCACACCGCCCGCGGCGCGGACAGCTTGCCGACGAGCTCCTCCAGGCTGGCCACGTCGCGATGATCGGGCGCCCGGTCGTAGCCCACCACCGTGTGGCCGCCGTGGCGGAGGCGCTCGGCCATGTTGGCGCCCATCTTCCCCAGGCCGACGATGCCGATCTCCACGCAACCCTCCCGACTGAGTCGTCCCCCGATGCCCGCCCCGGCGGATGTGTCAGCCGGAGAGCCGGACCGGCATGAGCAGGTAACGGTAGTCCCCTGCCGGGTCCTTGCCCGTGACCACCGCCGGCCGGCTGGGGGTGGTGAAGGCCAGCCGGGCTACGTCGGAGTCGATGGCTCCGAGCCCGTCGAGCAGGAACCCCGGGTTGAAGGAGATGGTCATCGGCTCTCCCTCGTAGGTCGCCTCAAGGGACTCCGAGGCCTGCGCGTCGTCGCCGCCACCCGCTTCGAGCTCCACCCCGGCGGCGGCGAACGACAGCCGGACCGGCAGGTGCCTGGCAGCCACCAGCGACACCCGCTTCACCGCCTCCACCAGTGCGGCGGTGTCGACGAGCGCGGTACCGGCGAACTCCGCCGGGAACAGCGAGTGGTACTTGAAGTACTCGCCGTCCAGGAGCCTGGTCGTCATCCGTCGACGTCCGCCGCGGAAGCCCACCAGCCCCTCCCCGGCGGTCCCGCCGGCGAGCGCCATCGTCACCTCCGCGCCGGTGGTCAGCGCCTTGGCGGTCTCGGCCAGCGTGCGGGCCGGCACCAGCGCGACGGCCGAGACCCCAGGGGTCTCGGGCTGCCAGCGCAGCTCGCGGACGGCGAGGCGGTAGCGGTCGGTGGCCACCAGAGTGATGACCTCGTCCTCGATCTCCACGCGTACGCCGGTGAGGACGGGCAAGGTGTCGTCGCGCCCGGCGGCCACGGCGACGGAGCCCACCGCCGCAGCGAAGGCGTCGCTGCCGATGGTGCCGCTGGCCGTCGGCATCGCTGGCAGCGCGGGATAGTCCTCGACCGGCAGCACCGGCAGCAGGAACCGGGCCTGCCCGCAGCGCAACGCCACCCGGGCGCCCTCGGTCGCGACGTCGACCGGCGCTGCGGGCAGGCTCCGGCAGATCTCGGCCAGCAGCCGGCCCGACACCAGTGTTCGGCCACCTTCGGCGGCCGCGACCTCCAGCTCGGCCTGGGCCGACACTTCGTAGTCGAAGCCGGAGAGGGTCAGGACGTTGCCCTCCACCTCGAGCAACAACCCGGCGAGCACAGGCACCGGTGGTCGGGACGGCAGGGTACGAGCCGCCCAGGCGACCGCATCGGTCAGGACGTCGCGCTCGACTCGGAACCTCATGACTGGTCGCCTCCGTGGCGTCGGTCGAATCTGGACGAGGGCAAGCGGGTCACCGGGACCGACCACCGGAGTCGCGCTGCCGACTGCTTCGAGGTATCTCCTGACAAGAACAGATACGTAGTCGTAGTAGCGGCGGTGGACGATGTGGATGCAGCACGAGTCCGCAGGTCAGCCCGCGAAAGCCTGGCTCGGGTCACTGTGGAGGGGCGGGGGACCGGCTGGGGGCTCACAGTGCCGTCTTGGTGGTCGGTCGGCACTGTCGCGGACAGCTCCCCCGACGTCCACAGCCTTGTCCCCAGCCTGTGCACATCGTCGCGCCGAGGTCGTCCATCTCAGCGCCGCGCCGAAGCCTTGATCTTCGTACTGAGCTCGGTGACCTGGTTGTAGATGGCTCGCCGTTCGGCCATCAGGGCCCGGATCTTGCGATCGGCGTGCATCACCGTGGTGTGGTCGCGGTTGCCGAACTGCTGGCCGATCTTCGGTAGCGACATCGATGTCAGCTCCCGGCAGATGTACATCGCGATCTGGCGGGCGGTGACCAGGTTGCGACTGCGTGAGGACCCGCAGAGGTCCTCCATCGAGACACCGAAGTACGACGCGGTGGTGGCCATGATCGTGGCGGCGCTGATCTCCGGGCCGCCGGCACTGGGCAGGATGTCCTTGAGGACGATCTCGGCCAACGCGAGGTCGATGCGCTGCCGGTTCAGGCTGGCGAATGCGGTCACCCGCAGCAGGGCCCCTTCCAGCTCACGGATGTTGGTGGGCACCTTGTTCGCGATGTACTCCAAGACCTCCGGCGGCGTACCCAGGCGGTCTGAGGCGGCCTTCTTTCGCAGGATGGCGATCCGGGTCTCCAAGTCCGGTGACTGGACATCGGTCACCAGTCCCCACTCCATCCGGTTGCGGAGCCGGTCGTCGAGGGTTGACAGCTCCTTCGGCGGGCGGTCGGAGCTGATCACGATCTGCTTGCTGTTGTTGTGCAGCGTGTTGAAGGTGTGGAAGAACTCCTCCTGCGTGCGCTCCTTCTGTGCCAGGAACTGGATGTCGTCGATGAGCAGCACGTCGACGTCCCGATAGCGTCGCTGGAAGACGTAGGCCTTCCCGTCGCGGACCGAGTTGATGAACTCGTTGGTGAACTCCTCGGAGCTCGCGTAGCGCACCCGCGACCCGGCGAACAGACGCTGGGTGTAGTGGCCGAGGGCGTGCAGCAGGTGGGTCTTGCCCAGCCCGGAGTCGCCGTAGATGAACAGCGGGTTGTAAGCCCGCGCCGGTGCCTCCGCCACGGCTACGGCAGCGGCATGGGAGAACCGGTTGCTGTCCCCGATCACGAAGCTGCCGAACTGGTACTTGGGATTGAGCCGCGCCGGCTCAATTCGGCGGGTCGTCCCGGCGGCGGTCGGCGGCGGGGGGTCGGGTTCGTATGGTGGCTCCACGCTGCCCGCGTCACCGGCGGGCGCCGGGGGTGGGTCGACGATGACCGCCACCCGGACCTCGTGGCCGAGCTCCTTGGCCAGGGCGGTGACGATCCGCGCCCGCAGGCGGCTGTCGAGCACCTCCTTGACGAAGTCGTTGGGAGCCGCAAGCAGCGCGGTGCCGTCGAC
>JBPCOX010000057.1:0-8970 GCA_050999825.1 Mycobacteriales bacterium | reverse complement strand
CCGGCACGTCCCGCTCCGAGTGGGTGCGCCACACCCTGGAGGAGGCCAGTCGCAAGACGGGCTGACCCGCGCGCCGTGCCACACGCGTGCCACTTCCAGCCGAGGGTAACGGTTTTCCACGGCCAGCTGCGAACACCTCTAATGCCCTGACCTGCGACGACGAACTCCGACGGACAGCACCGGACGGCCCGCGGGGGTCTTCCAAGCTGGCCATGCCGGTTCGATCCGGTCACCCGCTCCACTGGTCAGAAGACTGTACGCCGTGATTCCGGGGCTGTTCTGGATCAGCTCCAGTGCAAGAAACGCCCTGGCGGTCGGGCTTACGTCGCCGGCCATGCCATCGTCCGTCCCGGAAGTAGATCGTCCGGAACGGACGTTAGCGTGCCTCCCATGGACAGTGGCAGCGACGCGACTCTGCGCGAACCGCCGATGGCCGGCAATGAGCTCGACACGCTCCTGGGTGCGCTGGAACGTCAGCGCGGCTATGTGGCCTGGAAGTGCGGCAACCTGGACTCGGCCGGCCTACGGGCGACCCTGGGACCGTCAAGCGTGAGCTTGGGTGGTCTGCTGAAACATATGGCAGCGGTCGAGGCCAACATGTTCTCTGTCAGGCTGCACGGCCGGGATCCTGGTCCCCCATGGAACACCGTCGACTGGGACGCCGATCCGAACTGGGAGTGGCGCTCGGCTGCCGAGGACAGCCCCGAGCAGCTGGTTGGGCTTTGGCAGGACGCGGTGGGCCGCTCCCGCATCCTGGTAGCCGAGGCGGTCGCCGACGGCGGCCTGGACCGGCTCGCCTCCTTCACCTGGCCGACGGTCGAACCCCCAGCATGCGACGGCTGCTCATCGACATGATCGAGGAGTACGCACGCCACGTGGGTCATGCCGATCTCATCCGGGAGTCGGTCGACGGGCTCGTCGGAGAGGACCCCTAGGCAATGACCCCGGCCACGACGACGAGAGAGCCGATCACTGCCGCACAGCTCACCATCGTGCCCGCGAACAAGGCCTCGTGGGCAGACCTGCAGGCGATCTTCGGCACCGCCGACTACCCCGGCAAGTGCTACTGCCAGCGCTTCAAGACGCGGGACTGCCATTGGAGCTCCCTGACCGACCGAGAACGCGAGAACCGTCTCCGCGAGCAGACCCACTGCGACAACCCGCGAGCCGGTGCCACCACGGGACTCGTGGCTTACCTCGTCAACGAGCCGGTCGGCTGGGTAGCGGTTGAACCACGCACGGCGTACCCGCGCGTGTTGCGGACCCGGACCGCGTGGAGCGGTCGCGAGGAGGACAAGGCGGACGACAGCGTCTGGGCCGTCACCTGTTTCGTCACCCGCAAGGGGTACCGCAAGCGGGGGATCACCTACCCGCTGGCCGCCGCCACGGTCGCATTCGCCCGTGAACGTGGCGCCCGCGCCTTGGAGGCGTACCCGATGCTCACGGCACCGGGCAAGGAGATCACCTGGGGTGAGCTGCACGTCGGAAGTCGCCAGGTCTTCGCCGACGCCGGCTTCACCGAGGTGAGCCATCCCAGCCCGAGACGGGTAGTGATGCGGATCGACTTCGCGGGCTGAAGCCAGGGCGTGGTAACGGACCGGCTGGCCCCGCGCGGAGACCGGTCACCCCAGACCGAGGCGCGCGAGCGGTTCGACCAGCTCGCGTTCCTCATAGGCGAGGTGTGAGAGCAGCGTGTCGCTGAGGAGGTCGACGGCGTCTCACAGCCCGGCGACCCCGTCGGGCTGTGAGACGAGCGCGACGAGCGCGCTGTCGACGCCCTCGATCACGTCGTGGATCGCGACGTGCTCCTGCTGGAGCCGGTCGAGGACCGGAGCCAGCCGCGGGTCACCGCGGAGCAGGTGGGGGAACACGCCGCGGTCCTCGAGAGTGTGGTGCGTCGTGACGCCCCGGCAGTACGCCTCGGAGTACGTGCCCAGCGCCCAGTTGTTCTGGCGCATGGTCATGGTGTTGAGATGCGCTCGCGCGCTGCCCGCGTCCATCGGCCCGGCAGCGACCTGCTCGATGAAGCGGTAGATCTCGGCGAGCTCGGCGCGCAGCCCGCCGTGGATGTCGACGAGGTACTTGCCGCGTGCGCGCTCGTTCGAGGTGTAGCCGCGCTCTGGGTCGACCGGGAGACCCTCCGGGCGGGTGGACTCGTCCCACACCAGCACGTCGCTGCGCCGTACGCCGTCGTGGTGACGGCGAGCGCACCGACGGCCGCCGCGGCGCCGGCTCCCCCGAATGGGACGTCCGCTCCGCCGCGACCATCTCCCGTACGGCGGGTGCCACCTCGGCGGCGAACCGGCGCAGATCGTCCGGTTGGTCGCTGCCGAGGATGATCGCACTGATGCCGTCGGTGAGGGCGAGGTCGGCGAGGTCCTCCGACCACTGCTCGGCCGGGCCCTGGAGCGGGCCGCGGGCCGACCGGAGGAACTCCCCAGAGATGTTGAGAAGCCGACGGATGTCGCGGGAGGAGCGGCCCGCCGACTGCGCGGCGTCGTCGATCACCGCGTTGCCGGTGGCGAGGTCGCCGTCCTTCAGGTAGCTCTGCGATGGCAGCCAGCCGTCGGCCAACCGACCGGTGAGCGCCAGCATCCGCGGCTTGTACGCCCCGAGCCAGATCCCGATGTCGTGGGCCGGGGCCGGGCCGCGCTTGGCACCGACCACCCGATACTGCTCGCCATCGACGCGGACCCACCCCGGACGTCGGCGTCTCAGATCGCCCGGATGACGGTGATCGCCTCCTCCAACGCCTGCACGGCGTCACCAACCGTCAGGCGCCGACCGCCCATCGCCTCGATGGCGTCCCAGAAAGCGCCGGCGCCCAGGCCGAACTCGACCCGGCCGCCGCTGAGCAGGTCGAGGCTCGCCAGGGCTGCGGGCCAGCATCGCGGGGGCCGCAACGGCAGGTTCGTGACGTTGGCGGACAGGCGGATCGTGCCGGTACGCGCGCGACGAAGCTGAGCAGCGTCGAGGTGTCGAGGTAGGCGGGCTGGTACGGGTGATCCTGGAAGCTGGCCAGATTCAGGCCGATCTGCTCGCACAGCTGCGCGAGCGCGACAACGTCGCCGGGACGCGCGCTCCCCGGAGTGAGGAAGGAGCCGAACAGCAGCTCGTGGCCGTAGTCACTCACCGGTCGCCCACTCTCGCCGCGAACCCACGATTGGCATCGCGTAGCTGAGTATCGCCACCACGCCTCAAGAAAGGCGAAGGGCCCGCCGGATGACTCCCGGCGGGCCCTTCGTCGAGCGTGGTCAGCTGCCGAACTTCACCGCGGCGTAGGCGTTGACGATTCCGTGGCCGTAGAAGCCGTTGTCTGACGTCGGACCGGCGCAGTACGCCGTCTCCCGTCCAATCGAGCCGTCGTCGCGGATCCGCTTGTAGTGGAACAGGCGCGGCTGCGGGCAGGCGTGCTCGACGGCCGACTGGTAGAGGACGTGCTGGACCTGGTCCACCGCCATGGTGAGGCCGCCGTGCACCGCGTCCTGGTGCCCGAACTGGCTCACGATCAGAGCGGCGACGCCGGCGGCGTGCGGTGCGGCCATCGAGGTGCCCTGCAGGTACTGGTAGTAGGCGCACACCCGGTGGGTGTTGCGCTGCAGGCAGTCCTTGACGACGAACGGCGTGGTCGAGTTGCCCCGCTTGTCGATCTCACCGGAGAGCCGGCCCAGCCGTTCCGGGTACGCCGCCAGCACGAGGTTGCGCGGGTCACCGGTGTTGTCGGGTGAGTCGTAGTAGTCGCCGCCCGGTGCCGCGACGTCGGTCTGCTCGGTGCCGTAGTTGCTGTAGTAGGCCTTGCGCGTGCTGATGCCGGTCGCGCTGACCGCGATGACGCCACGGGTCTCGGTGGGCACCGTGATGCAGCTGTTGTCGATGCGGCGGGTCTTCTCCGAGCCCGGCGGGAAGTCTGGGCTGGTCTCGTCGATCTTCGGGTGGCCGAGGTCGGTCGCCTCGTTGCCCTCCGCGGCGACCGGCGTGACACCCCGGGCGATCGCGTAGTCGATCGCCCGCTGCGTCGCCCGCCGGATCACCCGCTGCTCACGCTGCTCGGCCGGTGAGTCCTTCGGGTTGTCGAGGCAGTTGAACAGCCACGGGTCGGTGAAGTAGCTCATGTTGATGACGTCGACGCCGATGTCGCCGGCGTAGGTGTAGGCGTCGAGAGTCGGGTCGAGGAAGAAGTAGCCCGAGTCCTGACCGGCCCGCAGGTTGACCAGCGTGACGTTGGGGGCGACGCCGGCGATGCCGATGCCGTTGACGGCGCCCGCGACGGTGCTGCCCAGGTGCGTCCCGTGACCGTTGTCATCCCAGCCCACCGGGTCATGGCACGAGCGGAACTCGCACGGCCCGTCGATGGAGGGGATGTCGGTCGTGAAGTTGCGGCTGAGGTCGCGGTTGAAGTTGGGCCGGATGTCGGGGTGCTGGGCGTCGAGGCCGGTATCGATGATGCCGACCATCACACCGGGGCGGCCCGGCTGCACGCGGTAGGAACCAGTCGCGGTCGCGCCGATCTGGCGCATGTCCCACTGCCGGTCGGCGAGCGGCTCGGCGCCCTGCGCCGGCGCCGCCTGCTGGGCAGTGGGGGCTGCCTTGGTGCCGGCCAGCGCCCGCTCCGCGGTCAGTCGCTCGACCGCCTCGCGGCTGGGCCGGCCCGGCTTCGGTACGTATCCGACCGGCCGGTTACGGGCAGCGCCCTCCAGAGCGGACGAGGTCGCGACCCGGTCGCGGAACGACGTGTCGGTCGAGCGCACGAGCGCGTAGCCGACCTTGACGTTCTCCTTCATCAGCGACCCACCGGCGGCCGCGATGGCCGCACGCGCCGCGGCCGGGGAGGCGCCCTCGGCATAGAGCACGACGTACTCGGTGGCCGCCGCTCCGTTCGCTGGATGCGACGTTGCACCGGCGGTACCGACCGGGCTGCCGACCAGGGCAGCACCGAAGGTGACCGCGGCAGCAGCGCCAGCCAAGGCTCTGCGCACTGGACCATCTCCTCGGTTCGACGGCCCCTCGAGGCCTGGCGGGTAAACCCCACTTGACCTGGCACCGTAACGGATCGGGATACGCGCCGGTAGGCCTCCGGAGAATTCAGTGGCGACCGCCCGGCCGGTGCGGTAGGACGGCGGCATGGCTTCGCTCAGCGCACTGCCGATCCGAGCCATCGAGCCCGCCGAGTTCGACGCCTTCGCCGACACCGTCCAGCTCGCCTTCAGCGGTCACGACAACGCCGACGAGCGGGAGGTCGACCGGCGCCTGCTGGAGTACGACCGCACGCTGGCGGCGTACGACGGGGACTCGATCGTCGGCACCGCCGGTGCCTTCAGCCTCGAGATGACCGTCCCGGGCGGGCCGGCACCGGTGGCAGGTGTGACGATCGTCGGGGTCGCGCCGACGCACCGCCGGCGCCGGGTGCTCACCAGCCTGATGACCCGACAGCTGACCGACCTGCACGAGCAGGGGCGCGAGCCGGTGGCGGCACTGTGGGCGTCCGAGCCGGCGATCTACGGCCGGTTCGGCTACGGCCTCGCCTCCCAGCACCTGAACGTCACCGTGTCTCGGGCCTGGAGCGCCTTCCTGCCGTCGGCAACCGCTGGCACAGGCGGGTTGCGGATCGAGGACCCGGCCAAGAGCCAGCCCGAGCTCGACCGGGTGTACGAGGGCGTGCGCCAGGGTCGCGCCGGCCACTTCGCCCGGTCCGCCGGCTTCTGGGAGCTGCGGCTGTTCGACCCGGAACGACACCGCGAGGGCAGCGGCCCGCTGACCTGCGTGCTGCACGAAGGAGCCGGGAGTGTCGACGGGTACGCGCTCTTCGCCACCAAGCCCCAGTGGACCGACGGCGCTCCCGACGGGACCGTGTCGGTGCGTGAGGTCGTCGCCGCGACGCCGGTGGCACAGGCGGCGCTCTGGCGGTTCCTCCTCGACATCGACCTGATGAGCCGGGTGTCGGCTTCGATGGCGGTCGATGACCCGCTGCTGCACCTGCTGACCGACCCCCGCCGGGCGATTCCACGGCTGTCGGACAACCTGTGGGTGCGGGTCGTCGACGTCGAACGGGCACTCGCGGCGCGTCGTTACGCCGGCCCGCTCGACGTCGTCCTGCAGGTCGAGGATGCCGCCTGTTCCTGGAACACCGGCCGTTGGCGCCTCGCCGCCGACTCCACCGGTGCGACCTGCACGTCCACCACCGACGCCACGGACCTGGCGCTGACGAGCACCGAGCTGGGCGCGGCATACCTGGGCGGCACCTCGCTGGCTGTGTTGGCCGCGGCCGGGCGGGTGCAGGAACTGCGGCCCGGATCCCTCGCGCGGGCCTCGGTCGCCTTCGGCACCGGGGGGCGGGCGCCGTACTGCCCGCAGGTCTTCTAGGCCACCTGGCAGGCGGGGCACCAGTAGAGGTTGCGGGCGGCCATCAGCTCCGTGCGCACCTGCGTGCCGCAGACGCGGCATGGCAGCCCCGTGCGCCGGTAGACGTAGACGGCGTCCTCCCGGCTGGCCGGCCCCCGCCGGCGGTCCCGGTGCTCCCGGCGGGTGGTGACGATTCGTCCGACCCGTACGCCGGCGCGCATCAGCTGCTGCAGGTCGACCCACATGGCCAGCCAGCCAACCTCGGTGAGATCTCGCCCGGGCCGGTGCGGGTCGATCCGGTGCCGATAGAGGATCTCGGCGCGGTAGACGTTGCCGACGCCGGCCAGCACGGACTGGTCGAGCAACAGACCGCCAATAGGCGCCCGGCTGCCACGGATGCGGTCCCACGAAGGCTGCGGACTCGCACTGCGACGCAGCGGGTCGGGCCCCAGCCGGGCGAGGATCGACCGCATCTCGCCCGGAGTGATCAGCTCGCACGCCGTCGGCCCGCGCAGGTCGACGAACGACTCGTCCGTCGTGAGCCGCAGCCGCAGCGCACCTCGTGGCTCGGGCGCCGGCAGGGTGCCGGCGACGAAGGTGCCGTAGAGACCCAGGTGGACGTGCAGCGGCTCGGCGCCGTCGAAGGAGTAGAACAGGTGCTTGCCGTAGGGATCGACCCGGCGCAGTCGCCGCCCTTCGATGCGGGCGGCGCCGTCGGCGAAACGCCCCTGCGGGCTGCTGGCTCCCACTGATCGGCCGGCTAGCAGCCCGGTGTGCTCCCGGGCCAGCCGGTGGATCGTGTGACCCTCCGGCATCAGGCCGAAGGCTGCGGCAGCTCGCCGGTGCGCTCGTAGTCGGCCAGCTGGCGCAGCCGGCGTACGTGCCGCTCGTCACCGGAGAACGCCGTCGTCAGGAAGGTCTCGGCGTAGCGCAGCGCGTCGGCCTCGGCGTACATCCGGGCACCGAGGCTGACCACGTTGGCGTCGTTGTGCTCCCGGCCAAGGCGGGCGGTCTCCGCACTGAAGGCCAGCGCGCACCGCACGCCGGGAACCTTGTTGGCAGCGATCGCCTCGCCGTTGCCGGAGCCGCCGATCACGATGCCCAGGCTGCCGGGGTCGGCCGCCGTCCGGGTCACCGCCAGCAGCACGTACGGCGGGTAGTCGTCCTGCGGGTCGTACGCCACGGGGCCACAGTCCACCGGCTCGTGGCCGAGCTCGGCGAGCCGCGCCGTCAGCGCGGCCTTGAGCTCGAACCCGGCGTGGTCGGAGCCGAGATAGACCCGCATGCGCCGGAGTCTGGCAGAGCGGTGGACGGGTGGTCCCGTTCTGCAGCTACACCGAAATCTAACCGTCCAGGTCGCCCACGTGCGCGGTGAGGTCACATGCGGCGGCGGAGGGCGTTGACCAGCTCGTCGTAGAGCGAAGCGTCCTGCACGTCGTCAGTCAGCACGCCGGCCAGAGTCTGAAGGCGTCGCAGATCCCGGCATTCGGCCAGGCGCGCACGGTCGACGTGGCCCGGGTAGGCCGCGACCGCGTCGTCCGTCACCTGCATCGAGGCGAGGTCCCACTCCACCGGGCCCAGGCACACGTCTTCGAAGTCGGTCCAGCGCGGGCCGTCCGCGGTGAGCAGCACGTTGCCGGGATGTGCGTCGCCGTGCAGTGGGCGGCGCGCCCACGACAGGGCAAGCGGCACCAGCTCGCCCGCTGCGGCGTGCAGGACGGCGTCGGCGGAGAGGGCCAGCGCCGAGGAGATGTCGGTCAGCGGACCGACGAGCGGCGGGAGATCCCCTTCGTACGACGCCAATGCGGCGTGCAGCTCCCCCAACAGCACACCGAACACCGCCGGTGCGACCTTGCCGGGCGCGTGTTCGGCCCACTGCCATAGGGACACCTCCAGGCCGTCCGCGACGTATGGCCCGGGGTCGGACCACAGCGGGACGACCGGTGCGCTGGCGGCGGCGAGAAACCGGGCGACCGCGACCTCGCGCTCCAGCCACGGCATGGGGTCGCCGCGCAGTACCCGCCCCACGGTCACCACGCGGGTCACGACCGATGCCGGGTGCAGGCGCACGCGCACGGCGTACCCCTCGGCGATCACCTCTGGGTCGTCGGCGGGCAGGCCGAGCGACCGGGCGCAGGCGACCGATGCCGCCACCGCCTCGGCGGTCGTCGGGATCCGGCCGTTCGTTGCCGCGGTGCACACGGAGCCGCAGCGTAAGCGGTCGCGCAGCCCGCGATTGGCGGCGGCGGACTGTCCCGGATGCTGATGACCCGCCGGCTGCGGCACGCATCCCGGTGACCTTCGAGCTCGTGTCGCACGCAGATCGTCTTCCGTCATAGCCGGCGATCGGTGACCACCGATGGCCAGGGCGTCTGGAATCGGGTTCACCAACTTCGACACCGGTGTCGAGAGCAAGCCCCGCTTGCAGGACGCGGTGACCCAGCCCCGGGGCCCTGCGGACGGTGCTCTCCGTAGCCAGCCAAGGTCAGTAGCTGGTCTGGTGTGGTCCGGTCAACGAACGCGCCGACGAAGCGCGTGTGCAAAGCGCCCGCCGGAGGCCAACACCCGGGCGGCCTCTTGAAGTGCAGGTTCGTCTCGGGGCCCGGAGTGGCGGCTGTGGCTGACGAGTGA